>SCUC01000626.1 GCA_004322375.1 Bacteroidota bacterium | reverse complement strand
ATCATGTATCCCCAAACGACCAATGTATTGAAACCAAGTTCTGAGGATACAGCTTCACTTGCCGAAGTTTGCAAGAAAAGGACTATTTTTGAGGTCCTATTTAATAGGATAAAAGAAATAAGGCAGATATTACAGGAAAGAATGAAAGCTTAATAGAAGTTAATTAACGGTAAGAGTACCGACCATTCCCATGGCTTTGTGGGTTCCTACAGCGCAGTAATATTGAAATGTTCCCTTCTTGCTTGCGACAAATTGTAGTACGTCTTCTTGCCCGGCAGAAATAGTTTTGGACTTTGCGTTGAATTCATCAAGCGAAAAATTATGAAATCCTTGAGTATTTTTAAACGTTATCTTAACTGTATCCCCCTCATTAACGGTAAAAGTACTTGGGGTAAATTTGAAGTTTGCTCCATCCACCTCGAATGACTTAATTGCCCCTTCAGTTTTTTCCTCAGCTTTGGTTCCCTCTTGAATTGCTGCCTGGGTTGGGGCTAAAGTAGGGGAGTTGGAAGTTTGAGAAGAACTGGCCGGTCCTTTTCTTGACATGAGCATAAAGGCTCCAATAAGGACAACAACAAGAAGCACAATTCCTCCAATCATCATTGGGGACATACCTTTTTTATTAGATGTTGATTGAGTATTTTCTTCCATAGCCATAATATGCCACTGCATGTCGGTATTGTCAAGTAGTTACCATGAGGAAACGTAGTTTTAAGTTTTGGCTCGATTAAACTTTAATAAGTGGACCCGAGGAGAATCGAACTCCTTTCTCATCCATGCCATGGATGTATTCTACCGGTGAACTACGGGCCCGTGTCATGCTATTTTACCAATCTTCTCACTTGTTTTGAAGTGTTAGAATAGAGGCATGCAGGTACCTCTTGCTGAGCGCCTAAGACCACAAACATTAGATGACTTTATAGGTCAAGAACATTTGGTCGGTAAAGGTAAGCCCATACGCTCGATGATAGAAAAAGGGCAGGTGTATTCGATGATTTTTTGGGGACCACCAGGGTGCGGAAAGACAACATTGGCAACCGTTATTGCTAATTCTATAGACGCGGAGTTCATATTTTTCTCAGCTGTAACAAGCGGTGTTGCTGATGTCAGAAATGTCATAAAACAAGCCGAGAGGCTCAACAAAGAAGAAGGTAAAAAGACCATACTTTTTGTCGACGAGATACACCGCTTCAATAAAGCGCAACAAGACGGTTTTTTGCCCCATGTTGAAAATGGAACAATTATTCTGATTGGCGCAACGACCGAAAACCCGGGTTTTAGGATTAACGCCCCACTTCTTTCTCGCTCGCAATTATTTGTTTTATATCCGCTTACTGACACGGATATTGAAAAAGTCGTTGTGCGCGCATTAAATTTATTTCCGAAAGTAAAAGCGGATAGTGACGCCATTTCTCACATAGTGAAATATTCAAATGGAGATGCCCGTTTTGCGATAAATGCGGTTGAAGTTGCGGTTTCCTTGTCTAAAAAAATTAGTTTGAAGGTTGCCGAGGAAGCAATGCAGCGGCGAGCCATATATTATGATAAAAAAGGGGATTATCACTATGACACGATTTCAGCATTCATAAAATCGATGAGGGGTAGTGATCCGGACGCAACGCTTCACTATCTTGCTCGAATGCTTAAAGCCGGCGAGGACCCAATGTTTGTTGCCCGAAGGATGGTTATATTTGCATCGGAAGATATAGGGAATGCCCAGCCAACTGCTCTTGTCGTTGCAACAAGTGCGATGCAGGCGGTTCATATGATAGGACTTCCGGAAGCGCAACTGATTCTTGCCCAAACAGCCACATTTTTGGCTA
>SCUC01000625.1 GCA_004322375.1 Bacteroidota bacterium | reverse complement strand
GGTTCAATTGCGATTGTCATGCCGGGCAGCAATTTTTGAGTCGGACTCTTTTCTGTAAAGTTCGGAATATTCGGCTTTTCGTGAAGCTGGCGTCCAACGCCATGACCGACTAATTCGCGCACTACGGAATATCCGTGGCATTCAACATAGCTCTGTATCGCTTCAGAAATATCCCGCACACGGTTATCCATCTTCGCTTGCTCGATACCTTTATACAGCGATTCTTCCGTTATTTGCATCAGCCGCATTTTTTCATCTGATATTCGACCGACACGATACGTCCAGGCTCCATCGCCGAAATAACCGTTTTTTTTTACGCCAACATCTATCGAGATAATTTCACCTTCGCTCAGTGAGTAGTATCCCGGGATCCCGTGTACCACCTGCTCATCAACCGAGGTGCAGATGCTTGCCGGGAATTTATTCTGTTTGTTGAATCCATATCCTTTGAACGCCGGTTCAGCTCCTTGAGCGCGAATAAACTCTTCTGCTAACCTATCGAGCTCGCGTGTTTTCATCCCCGGCTGAATCACTTGCTCTAACATGCGAAGCACTTCTGCAACGATCCGGCAACTTTCCCGAATGAGCTCGATTTCATAGGGCGATTTAATCAATGCTTTGGACATATCCTGCTGCTGAAACGCAGAACTGAACCGCTCTTATGTATATCTCCGCCCCTTGATTTTTCCGCTCTTCATAAAGCCATCGTAGTGGCGCATGAGCAGATGCGATTCAAGCTGTTGCAGAGTGTCTAACCCTACGCCGACGACAATAAGCAAGCTCGTTCCGCCAAAGAAACTCGCAAAGCTGGAGGTAACTCCCATACGCATCATAAATCCGGGTAAAATCGCCACAATTGCAAGAAACACCGATCCGGGGAGCGTAATCTTTGTAAGAATGTTGTCAATAAAATCCGACGTATGTTTCCCGGGGCGTATTCCCGGAATAAACCCGCCTTGTTTCTGCATGTTTTCTGCAACATCTTTCGGGTTGAATGCTACCGCCGTGTAAAAATAGGTGAAGAAGATAATCATTAGGGCGTAAATAACGGAATACGTTATTGAGGTAAACTGAAAGTATTCTGAAAGCCCCTGTAAAAATTCATTATCCGGGAAAAACGTCAAGATCGTGTTCGGGATGAACATGATGGACTGGGCGAAGATTATTGGCATCACACCAGCCGTGTTGACCCTCATCGGAATATATTGCGTTACACCGCCATAGACTTTTCTTCCAACAACGCGTTTTGCATACTGAACGGGAATTCTACGTGTTGCTTGCGTAATCATGATGACGCCTGCAACAATAAGCACCATAATAGCGATAATAATAAGCTCGATAATCGGACCGCGTACGCCGGATTGTAAAAGCTGGAATTCGTCCAGTACAGCACTCGGGAAACGGGCGATAATACCGATAAAAATAATCAAGGAAATTCCGTTTCCGATTCCCTTCTCAGTAATTTGCTCTCCAAGCCACATAATGAATATTGTTCCCGCTGTCAGGATAATCATCGTGGAAAAATGGAAGAAAAACCCTTGCGCTATCGGGTGAACAATCGGAATACCGCCTGCATTCATGCTCGAGAGCTGAACACTCATTCCCCATGCTTGAAGTATGGCAACCAGAACTGTTCCGTACCGAGTAAGCTGGGTAATTTTCTTTCGTCCCTCCTCCCCTTCTTTTGTCAATTTTTGGAAGTAAGGAATAACCGCGCCTAACAGCTGGATGACAATTGACGCGCTGATATACGGCATGATCCCAAGGGCAAAAATAGCAGCGTTGCTGAATGCGCCACCCACGAACATGTCATACAATCCGAAAAGAGTGTCACCGACGCGATTGCGGGTCGCTTCGACAAGAACCTTCGCATCAACGCCGGGGAGCGTAACATGCGAACCGATACGGACCACAATAAGGAGCAACGCAGTGTAAATAATCCTCTGCTTGAGCTCCTGGATTTTAAAGATATTTCGAAAACTTTCGCTTAATCTAACCATCGTATTTCATTTCTTACCGTGCGACAGTTTCAACCGAGCCGCCTGCGGCTTCGATTTTTTGCTTTGCTGTTTTGCTGAACGCATGAGCAGCAATTGTTAATTTTTTAGTAATCTCTCCATCACCCAATATTTTCACAGGGCGGTTGCGCGAAGAAATTGCCCCGATGGAAAATAAATACTCCGGGTCAATCTTTTCAGCGGTTATTTTCCCTTTTGCAGCAAGGTCTTCTAAACGACTGACGTTAACGCCTTGGTACTCAACACGAAACGGGCTAACGAACCCGAATTTTGGAATACGGCGACTCAGAGGCATTTGCCCGCCTTCAAACCAATTGCGGAATTTTGCGCCTGTTCGCGAGTGTTGCCCCTTATTTCCTTTGGTAGCTGTGCCGCCATGACCTGAGCCTTGACCGCGACCTATGCGTTTGACCCGCTTCCGCGAGCCTTTTGCATATTGTAAGTTATTTAAACCTTTTGTCATATCTTTTCTTTATATGGCAGGAACGTAAATTCCCATCCAATGAAATTGTTACGTTATTTTGAAGAATCTTCGATTTCTTCAACCTTGACTAAATGTCGAACACGGGTTATCATCCCGCGAATTGTCGGAGAATCAGATTTTATCACAGAATAGTTGGGTCGTCCGAGTCCGAGTGCTTCAATTGTGCGTTTTTGATTTTCCAGGCAGTCAATCTGACTGACAGTCTGTGTAATGCGAAGTTTTTTCGTCATACAACTCTTCTTAATTCAATGCGGGTTCTGATGGTTTACCGAATAAATCATTCAACGAGATACCACGGTGAATTGCAACTGCCGCAGCATCGCGTAGTTCTAACAATCCTTGTAATGTTGCTTTCACCACATTCTGCGGATTCGATGAGCCGAGAGATTTCGTTAGAACATCTTTCACACCTGCAGATTCAAGCACTGCGCGTACCCCACCGCCGGCGATCAATCCGGTGCCCGGGGAAGCGGGCTTCAACATTACTCTTGACGCTCCGAATTTCCCGATTACGGCATGAGGAATTGTGCCACGTGTAACGTTCACCTTGACGATGTTCTTCTTCGCTTCTTCCACTCCTTTAGCGACTGCATCCTGGACTTCGTTGGCTTTACCGAGACCGACGCCGATATGAC
>SCUC01000624.1 GCA_004322375.1 Bacteroidota bacterium | reverse complement strand
CTATTGAATATCCTCGTTTAAGAACCTGCCGTGGATCGAGAGAAGCGATTCTGTGCTGAAGCGATTGAAAATGCTGCTCTAACATCGCAAAACGATGTACAGTTACTCTCTCTAATGTCCCTCGCAGCTCATCTGCTCGCTGTGAATACTGACGCAGCAAGTCAATCGGGCGATTAAATGCATAACTTCCTAATAGCGATTCAATTGTTTCACGATGAGATGAGATACGTTCTTTAACGATTTCCTCTAAATTATAGCAATAATTATGCAGATTTTCAATTATATCAGTCACGTTTGGCACAACCAATTCCGCCGCGGCAGAAGGGGTGGGAGCGCGTAAATCTGCGACAAAATCCGCTATAGTGAAATCAATTTCATGCCCTACCGCGCTGACAACGGGTATTTCAGAAGCAAAAATTGCTCTTGCTACAATTTCTTCATTGAACGCCCACAAATCCTCTAATGAGCCGCCCCCGCGCCCGACGATGAGCACATCTATACTGCCATAGCTATTAAAATCTTCAACCGCCTCAGCTATTTCCGCCGCCGCGCCTGCCCCTTGCACATTAACGGGATACAGGATAACTTCCGCAACCGGGTATCTTCGCGAAATAATATTGAGCATATCTTGAATAGCCGCCCCCGTAGGAGAAGTAACAATCCCGATGCGCTCCGGGTATTGAGGCAGCGGACGTTTCCGCTCTTCATCGAACAATCCTTCCGCGGCAAGCTTTTGCTTCAGCCGCTCAAATGCAAGCTGCAGCTCGCCTACTCCAAGCGGCTGCAGCGAAATCACATCAAGTTGGTATTGCCCGCGCGGCTCATACACTGTAACATTACCCCGTGCAATAACCTTCATCCCATCCTGCGGAGTAAACGATAAATACGCTGCTCTCCCCCTCCACAGCACCCCCGAGATTTGCGCGCTCTGGTCTTTCAATGTGAAATACAAATGTCCCGACGAATGTCGTTTAAAGTTCGATATTTCCCCGCTAATCGCAACATTAGTAAAATCCGTCTCCAAAACGCTCTTAATGCGGCGTGTAAGGTCAGAGACCGAGATGATGTTATGTTCTGTGTTCATGTGGAGGGAATATATCCAAAATATTGATGATTTCAATAAGTTGAAAAGATTTGATTGTTGAGACAAAATAATTACATTTTACAGTCTAACCACGGATGACACAGAAGAAACACTGATTTTCACAGATTTATTTTTTCTATCCATGTTTTTTCTGTGTTATCTGTGGTTAATAATAGACAACGATTTGAAAGCTCATTCCGCAGACAATTCTACTTTGGGATTGGTACATCAAGCTAATCCCCAAGGGCTGACAAGAGACTTCCTCACAATAACGCTACCCTCTTGTAGTTTATTTGCACAACTCCCATAAAAGAACGAAATTCCTACCCACAAACTTTTTTTACTTTTTCCTTTTTACTTTTTCCTTGATTATGAATTTAGACATATTAGCCATAGGCGCTCACCCGGATGATGTTGAACTCTCTTGCGGCGGAACTGTTGCCAAATGCGTGCAACAAGGCTATAAGGTAGGCATCCTTGATTTAACAGAGGGGGAAACAGGCACGCGCGGCACAGCGCGCATTCGCGCGAAAGAAGCGGAAGACGCCGCAAAAATTCTCGGCGTTTCTCTCCGTGAAAATTTGGGATTACCGGATGGCAGCTTTGAAGTGAATGAGAAAAACCGTTTGAAGGTAATTCAAATATACCGGAAGTACCGACCAAAAATCCTTCTTCTCCCCCACTGGCACGAGCGTCACCCTGACCATGTTCACGCCCATTATCTCTGCCGCGAGGCGTGGTTTTATTCGGGCTTGGCGAAAATTGAAACGAAGTTGAACGGCAAAAAGCAAGAACCCTGGCGACCCCACCAGTATTTCCATTTCATGCAGAAATACGAGTTTGAGCCTTCATTTATTATTGACATTTCGGATGTATATGAAACAAGAGTGGCAGCAATCAAAGCGCACAAATCACAATTTTACAACCCCGACTCCAAAGAGCCGGAAACCTTCCTCAGCCAAAAGTCATTTCTCGATTTCATGGAAACCCGAATG
>SCUC01000623.1 GCA_004322375.1 Bacteroidota bacterium | reverse complement strand
GATGATAGTTGCTGCCAGATTCTAAATTCCTGAAATAATAATGAGCTCCGCGGCGCACAACGTTTATTTGGCTCAAACCGGCAACGACCTACCGTCCCTTTTTGTGATTTGAGATTTCTCTGGTAGTAAATGATTTTGTTGCGAATCTTATCTTTCAGCGTATTAGTAAGAAGGGACGGGTAATAAGTCAATTGCTTCTCCCAAAGCGCATCAAATTCTTTCTCATACATATCCCTGCCTACAAATCGCTTTCTGATTCGTTCTATCGAAGTGTCTTTGCTATGCCAATCAGGTATGGTATCAGTCTGTCGAAACAAAAAGGCAAAATACTCTCCCACCGTTCGGCAATGATGTTCATTAATATCGTTTTGAAGTTTTGCAATATCTGCCTTGACTTTCCCTTCCTCTTTTTTAGCATCGGCAGAGGTCAACGTTTTTCTGTTGCTCTTAAATCCGCGTCGTTTGTTCAGCATTGTGAGGATACGGCCGAATTCTTTCAGGGTAAGCTGTTCATCTAATCCCTTTGCTCGTAGCTCATAGAGTTCGCGTGTTGAAAAGAAATCATCTTCTCCGGGCAACATATCAAGTTCAGACAATATCGCGTTGAGTCGTTCCCGACGAAGCTTGTATCTGTGGTATCGTCTTCGTATCCCACGAGCCATTCTTCGCGCTACATTCTTGGAAACTTCCGTTCCGTTTTTGAGAAAATCATCTTCCTTCACTCCGACAGGAAAAATTCTTACTCCAGAATCAATAATTTTTATTCCATCCTCTACTAATGCCCATCCGATAGAATTTGTGCCTATGTCTAACCCTAACGTTTTACCCATGTTACTTCCCTTATGTATGTTGAATTTGTATTTAATTAAAAAATCATTACATTATCCATTGAAAGCTTACTACAATAAAGATTATTCTGTAGGCTTACGCCTTGCCCCGGTTCTTCCGGGGCTTTTTATTTTTCCCACATCCCACACCAAAATTCTCCCTCTGCTCCTCCACACCCCCGTTCTTCTGCATTTCAATCAAAAACGTTTCTTCGCCTCACACATCCACTCCCGCCTTCTTCAACGCGTCCTTAATCATAGTCGCCGCTTGCTGTTGAGAAATCTCGAGGCGGGAGCCGGAGGAGGCGATCGCCTGCTCGAGCGTTCCCTGCTTCTCGGTAAGCCACCGATAAACATGAAACCCCAGACGGTTTCTATCGTTCGGTTCGACTGTCGGAATCGCGCTAACGCTCGCATACGCTTTCGCTTCGATGCTTTCGGGTGAAAATGATTGTACTGCTGCTGCCGGTTTTGTTGACATTGGTATCCTTTTGAAATGAAAATTTACAGCAAAATATAACCAATTCTTTCAAAAGTAAAAAAGAGTTTCCCGCCAAAGGCGAGGCTCGCCAACGGCGGCATGCTTCACGTATTTAGCTTGAAAACCACAAACCACAAACTCAAGACGGCAAACCTTTAACCTACCACCTGAAGCATGAAGCCTGAAACCTGAAACTCTCAATCAAGAGAAGTTGTATAATCTACCCGCACACGCTATATTATATTGATATGCGTCTTTACAGGTACATCCTCCGCGCACATGCCGCGCCATTTTTCTTCTCCTTCTTCACGCTGATGTTTATTTTCCTGCTTCAGTTTATCATGAAGTTTATTGACCAGCTCATCGGCAAGGGGTTAAGCGCGTGGGTTATG
>SCUC01000622.1 GCA_004322375.1 Bacteroidota bacterium | reverse complement strand
GCTCTTCCGATCTGGCTTCATGTCTCAGGCTTACAGCCCGTAGGGTTTCAAGCCAGCCTGAAACCCTACGGGCATAGCATGAAATGAACATTTTGAATCCTGCATCTTGAATCAATATTTTTAAGTATTCGTTTGTGATTAAACTAATAAATTTAACAAAACAATTTGGCTCATTTACCGCCGTTAATAATCTCTCCCTGGAATTGAAGGAGGGGGAGTTTTTCGGATTTTTGGGTCCGAACGGCGCGGGTAAAACCACAACCATAAAGATGATGACAGGGTTGTTTGCTCCGACATCCGGTCAAATACTGATTGGGAATTACAACATCGAAACTCATCCGATGGAGGCAAAGCTTATTACGGGATTTATCCCTGACCAACCATTCCTGTATGAAAAATTAACCGGCAGGGAATTTTTGTTTTTTAGCGCGGGCTTGTACAAGCTGAATCATGGTCTGACAAAAAATAGGATTCAGGAAGTTGTGGATATTATGGAGATTGGCTCCTGGATAGACAGGCGTACGGAGGATTATTCTCAGGGGATGCGGCAACGCGTTTGCATCGCCGCGGCATTGTTGCACAATCCTAAAGTTTTAATCATAGACGAACCGATGATAGGGCTTGATCCCAGGAGCGCGCATGTTGTGAAACATATTCTTAAGGAACAATCCCGGCGAGGAGTTACAATTTTTATGTCAACGCACAGCCTTCCCGTTGCTGAGGAGCTTTGCGATAGAATCGGGATTATCAAGGACGGGCAGCTCATTTTCAATAACACCATTGAAGCATTGCATGAATATAAGCATCAATTCGATGGAAAGTTTGAATCTGTGTTTTTGGAATTAACGAAGTAACCTCAGTGGAAAATTCCAATAATCAAAAGAACAAATTCCCCGCTGAAAGCGAGGCTCGCTTAAGCGGCAAATAAATTCCAATGCTCAAATCTCAATGTGCGGTTTTTGTTATTTGGAATTTATTTGAGTTTTGTTGTTTGTAATTTGTGATTAATCATTGTCATCTTAGATGTTGAAATACTTTTGAATATACTTTATCACATACTCTCGTATAAGATTTTAAGCTTCCTTAAGACTACAACGCAGTTGAAAGTAGCAAGCATCGCAAAGAGCCTTTCAACATTAATTGTATTCGGGGGATTTGCCGTAAGCGCGTATGTGTTCACCTACAACAGCATTCAATATATGATGGAGGTGGCGGGACTTGGATTGTTTTTGCTGCACAGGTTTCTTTCGATGTTGTTGTATGTTTTTTTCCTTTCTGTCAACGTCGGCAACATTATTGTTTCCTACGCGACCTTATACCGCTCGCAGGAAACGGTCTTTTTTTTGTCGAAGCCAATCTCGCATACCCAGCTCTTCACGATAAAATTTCTCGATAATTTTTTCTACAGCTCAACGACGCTCTTCATGATTGCACTCGCAGTGTTATTCGGCTACGGAACTTATTTCCAGCTTCCCTGGACATTTTACGTCAATACGTTAGTCTTTCTTTTTTTTCCCTTCATGTTGATATCGGCATCGCTTGGAGCTATGGCGTTAATGGCGCTTGTAACATTAGCTGGGAAAATTGGCGCAAAGGCAACGTTAATGAGCATTGTTATCGGGTATGTGGGAGTTGTGTTTGCGTATTTTAAAATGACAAATCCAGCCCGACTTGTGAACAATGTATTGAAGCATTTCCCGCATACCGACCAGTATTTTGGCTGGTTAGACCCTGCCGCCTCTCAATTTTTACCGAACCACTGGATGGTCGAAGCATTATACTGGCACTTAAAAGGAGGCACGACGCAAGTTCTGGCAAACACAGGCTTATTAGTTGGCGTATGCGCTCTCTGTTTATTGCTCATGCTGTTGATGGCGAAGAAATTTTATTATCGAAGCTGGCTGGCGTACTTAGAACTGAAAGCGAAGCGAGAAACGCAGGCAACGGCAAGCGGTTTCTTCGCGTTTTCCAGAAGCTCCTTCTTCGAGCCGCAAACAAGCGTGCTGATGAAAAAAGAATTCTGGCAATTTTTCCGCGAGCCAAGCCAGTGGATTCATCTCGGAATTATCTCGCTTCTTATCATCATCTTTGTGGTGAGTATTTTCCAGCTTCAGCTTGGAACCAGTCAACCGTATCTTGAGACCGTTTCCTATTTAGTGATGTTTGTCTTTAACGCGTTTTTGATTATTTCGATAGCGCTCAGGTTTGTCTATCCGATGGCGAGCATCGAGGGGCAAAGCTTCTGGAAGGTGAGAAGCGCGCCGATTCAGTTAAACAAGGTCTATTGGCTCAAATTTTTCGTTGTCGTTATTCCCGTGCTTATCGCGAATGAAACGCTTATGATTGCTTCGCATCGTGCGATTGCGCATCACAGCACCATCGTATTAACCGGATTGCTAACTTCCGTCTTTGTTACGTTCGCCATTGTCAGCATGAATTTAGGAACCGGTGCGTTCTTCGCAGATTACCGGGAGACGAACCCGATTAAGGTCTCTTCATCTCAGGGAGCGACGATAACATTTTTGTTCAGCATTGCCTATCTTGTGTTTTTGATTGCGATGTTATTTTTCCCGCTGTTCGGGTATTTTCAGATGGCGTTTAAGCATATTCCTTATTCAACGACAATGTATGTCGTCAGCATATCGGCTATTATTCTCTGCTCAATTGCAATTGTAGCTGCATCCCACACGATAGGGGTGAGAGCGTTTAAGAGGGATTTTTAGTGGAGCGATTTGGGATGTGGGATATGAGATGTGCGAGATCTGTGGGTATGAGCAAGGTTGTTTTCTATCATGAAGGCATTTTTGAAGTTCACTATTCCTTTTCGGTAGTACAGGTGAATTTAGACTGGCTAATAATAAGTTGATAATCCAATGTTTCTGATGTATATTTCATTGAAGTAGAAAAAATGAATCGAGCAGTGGAAAAAATAGGATACATAGAAATTAGCATTTCAGGGGCAAAAGGCAATTTAGCGCTAACACCGGATACCTATGACATTCGGGAAATCATGTCTGTTTTGGAACATGCAGAGAACTTGCTGTTTCCCGTCGAAAAGAAAGACCGCCCCGTCATCAGCTACAGTATAGAAGAAGGCTCAGTAAAGCATATTTTCAAAACCGCAATCCAATATATCATTGGATTTAATGCTGTCATGGGTCAGATAAGTGAGTTGCAAAATATTGATTTCCTGGATCTGGCAACAGCAAAAGCTTTTGAGAGCTTTCAGGAGACTGTTACTAAGAGGGACTACGTCTTAACGATAAAGACTTCGATAGCTAACACTAACGAATTGAAAATTGACAGAACAACAAGTTTTTACCGTACAGAGGCAGTTTGGGTTGATGCTGAATTCTATTTCTATGGAAAAGTTACAAATGCGGGTGGAAAAGAAAAAGCGAATATTCATCTTTCCACTGAAGACCTGGGAACGGTTATCGTTGACACCCCGATTCTGTTTCTCCAGGAACTGGAAGAAAATCTTCTCTATAAAACGTTTGGTATTCGCGCGTTGGGTAAGCAACATT
>SCUC01000621.1 GCA_004322375.1 Bacteroidota bacterium | reverse complement strand
CTTCCATCGTTTGGGGATTGTGCTGGAAGCCGGAGATAAGAGTAACCGTCTTTCCTTTTCTCCCTTTCGTATCGAGAGTGACGCGGACGGTCTTCCCCTTACCATTGTGGGCATAGATTCTCTTCTTGCCTTCAGGCGCGACCGGTTGATGTTGTTCTGATTCCGGCAGGAGCTGCTTCAGGTCGGAAAAATCGGTAAGGCGTTTTTGATTCTGCATAACAGGAATATAGGATAGAATGGGAAGCTGTACAACTATGTAGGGCGACCAGCCCGGTCGCCCTACATTAAAGAAAAACGAATAGATTTGTTCTTCGCGTGTTTATTGCGCGCTATATCATAGTTACGAGATTATTGAAGAACAGTTTAATATCAAGGTTGTCGCTCCCGCGCAGCGAACGCGCCTCTTGCTTAAACCATTGCAAATCAATATCGTTTTTTTGCGCCGTAGCTTGCAGCCACTCAACCTCTCCGGTGTGGACTTCTTTGTCGGCAATTGCTAAGGTTAAGCCGTCTTTTATAAATTGTTGCGCCACATCCTTTGAAGAAAACACCGGATGAGCAGTATCAATGTAGGGATTGTCTAGAATTTCATTAATTGCGGTCTCACAAAATTGTTCTTCAAATCCCAGCGCCTTTCCGAGCCGCTTCATGATGTCGAACTCCTGACCGGTGATCTGACGGTCCGTTTTGATGAGAAGAAGCATTCCCCTGAAATAATGACTTGCATCAACGATTGATAAATTCAAGGTTGTTCCTTTAATATGAAATAAGAAGATATTGTAACCGGAACGTTATTTCCGGAACAATCCAAACAGCGAATCAATCGCAGGTTTTTCAAGACGGGAAACCTGCTCTAGCTCGCCCGCGTCGAGCCAGATTCCATCGCAGCTAAAGCATTTATCTATTTTGATCCCCTTGTAATCAATTTCGTGCAGTTCCATTCCACATTTTGGACATCGCATGTGATGCAGCTCTTTGAGACGCAGCTTTTCTTCTTCTGCCAGCCGCTTCTGTTTCTCCTCCTCCAGCTTTTTTCTCTGTTCCAGCTCAAGTTTAGCAAAATATTCTTCTTCTTTTTGACTCGGCTTTACGGGCATACGATGATTCCTTTATTGGTCTGCAGATGATAGATGATGATAACACAGAGAACAAGTCTGCTCGATTTCTTTAACAAGAAACATCCGATAAAAGTGCCTGCAAGACTGTAGGGCGACCAGCCTGGTTGCCCTACAGGTAATTACAGGTATCCTTCTTTTACATAGCTCCATTTCCATTGTTCCCAGGACGTGACGAAGCCCGCCTCGACGGGATTATTGAGAACTTAAGATATAATCCGTAACAACTCTTTTCCGTCGCGCACAACGTGGTCGTAGCTCTCGTGCTGCCAGAACGCGCCGGAGCGATTGAGAATTTGGTTAGATTTTAACGCAGTGTACCACTTAAGGTTTTCTAAAATATTAGTCACAACGTAGTGCGACCAGCCTGGTCGCACTACAGATGG
This sequence comes from Bacteroidota bacterium, assembly GCA_004322375.1. Classification (GTDB taxonomy): domain Bacteria; phylum Bacteroidota; class Ignavibacteria; order UBA10030; family SZUA-254; genus FW602-bin19. The sequence continues at coordinate 6,114 of SCUC01000621.1, read as the reverse complement.
GAGTAAGGAAAACACGAGATGAACGTGGTTTGGCATAATACAATAGGCAATCAGGTCATACATTTTACCGTCGCGGTAACGAATAGCTTCCGCAACTAAATCCGCTACGCTTGAATTACCGAGCCAGAGAGGTCCCGTTTTCCCTGAGTCAAGTAAAGCGTCAAATTTTCCGAAGTAACGTTTTTGCATTTCATAACGTTTCACCGGTTTATCGGGAAGCACCGGTTGTTTCAAAAACAAACGTTCTTCGCTGTCTCGTTCTGCTTTAAGCTCAGCAATGATGTGGCGGGGTAATGAACCGGCTAATCGGAAGGTTATAAAGTAAGTCGCGTTTGCCGGTTGGTAACGTGGGAGCCTTCTTCTGTAATATATGGATTCTGGTTCCATAGATTATGTTGGGTGCAGTCTGGTCGCCCTACAGGCGCCCTACATACGTTCAGGTGCAGTTATCCCCAATATCTCAAAACCGTTGCCAAGCACAATTTTTGTCGCGAGGCAAAGCGACATACGCGCGGCGGTAAGGGGAAGGTCTTCCGTTACTACTCGGTGTTCATGGTAAAAACGGTGGAACACCCCGGCGACATCCTGCAAGTAATCGGCAAGACGATGAGGCTCGAATGTTGCCGCGCAAGATTCCACCATACCGGGAAATTCGAGCAACTTTTTCATCACGGCAAGCTCTTCGGACGTACTGAGCAGCGATAGGTTGGCAGGAATGTTTCTGTCTACGCCAATATCTTCCGCGTGACGGATGATGCTAGCGATACGCGCGTGGGCATATTGTAAATAATACACGGGGTTTTCATCCGATTGCTTTTTTGCCAATCCAAGGTCGAAGTTCAAGTGGCTGTCCACGCTCCGCATGATGAAGAAATACCTCACAACGTCCGCGCCAACCTCGTCCATCAACTCGTCGAGCGTTACAAAATTCGCCTTGCGGGTGGACATTTTCACCACCTCGTTATTCTGGATAATCGTGACAAACTGGTGAATCAACACTTTTATTTTCGATGAGTCATAGCCTAAAGCGGTTAAGCCGGCAAGCACATCGGGATAGGTTGCGATATGGTCTGCGCCGAGAACGTCAATCACCAGCTCAAAACCACGATTGAGCTTTTCACGATGGTAGGCTATATCGGGAAGTCGGTAGGTAGGCTCTCCCGTGCTTTTGACGATAACCTTATCTTTTTCACTGCCGAATTGGGTTGCCTTAAACCATACGGCGCCTTCAAGGTCGTACGCTAAATTTTTAGCGCGAAGCTCTTCAATAACTTCCGTTACTTTTCCGGTTTCGTACAATTCATTTTCGTTGGAGAAAACCTCGTGAACAACGCCGAGCCGTTTGAGAGATTTCTTGATGTCATCAAAAATTTCAGTCTCGGCTTGTTGCTTGAACATCCCTTCGGCTGGTTCATTGCGAAGCGAATCGCCATGGCGCTCAACCAAGCCGCGAGCAATATCCCGGATGTATTCTCCCTGATAGTAATCTTCAGGAAATTCGATGGCGTCGCCAAGCTCTTGCAAGTAGCGTAGGCGAACCGAATCGCCGAGCACGCGCATTTGCCTGCCCGCGTTATTGAAATAGTATTCGCGGGTGACGTTATGTCCTGTCCATTCGAGCAAGCGCGAAATCGTATCTCCGTACACTGCGCCCCTGCCGTGCCCCACGGTAAGCGGTCCCGTCGGGTTTGCGCTGACAAACTCGACCTGCGTAGGTTTCCCTTTGGCTATATCGTGCTTGCCAAAATTCTTATCTGCGCGGAGGATTTCACCGAGCGAAGTTTTAAAAAACTCTATGGAAAAATGGAAATTGATAAACCCCGGTCCCGCGATTTCTACCTTCTCTACGAGAGAGGTATCCAGATGAAGATTCTCAACAATTTTTTGAGCAAGCTGGCGCGGCGGTATCTTTGCCAGCTTTGCCGCAGTGAGAGCGATGGTTGTTGTGAGATCGCCATGCTCAGCCTGTCGGGGTTTTTCGAACGATGGGGAGGGGGCGTTATCAACGCCTGCCGAGCGTAGCGCGGCAGCAACGCGTTCGGTAAGATATTGGTTCATTCGGATGCTTCTTTTTTCTTCCGCGGCGCGCGCGTTGATTTCGGCTTGTCTTCAACCGGTTCAATGCTTGCATCGCCCCAGAGCTTTTCTAACGAGTAAAACTTCCGCATTTCTTTCAAGAAAACATGGACGACGATATCCACATAATCCAGCACAACCCATTGCTTGTTGCTGACGCCCTCCCTGTGCCAGGGCGCCGAACCAAGCGATTCCATGCCGTCCATAATGGCATCGGAGACGGCTTTTACCTGCGTGTCCGAATCGGCGGAGCATACGACAAAATAATCGGCGACATCGGTAACGTCGCGAACATCCATGATAATCACATCGGATGCTTTTTTACTGAGCGCAAATTGCGCAATGCGTTTAGCAAAAGTTTTTGTTCTCAAGAGCGGTCCTTATTTTTTTTCTTTCGATGGAGAAAGGTCATAAAAATCTTCCCCGATGACAACGGAAACATCAACGAAATAATCGGGATTCAACTGTTGTAGAATGTTCGTATCGGCAACTCCAAGATGGACGGCAATATCGCGAGCCGGTTTCAGGTTGCCGACGCGGTCAATGATGAGCGTGTGAGGCATGTTCTGTGTCTTGTAGTTTTTCATTTCGACAACGTCGTACCCGCGCGCGCGAAGAAAATTGGTGAACCGCGCTCCCACGCCTTTTTCCCCGCACCCGTTTAGCACATCAATCTGAACAACCTGAGCGGGAGGAGGAGGTTCTTGCTGCTGTTCAACGGGTTGTTGGGTTTGCGGCTGATGGCGCGTGAAATAACGGTCAAAGAAATTGTGTCCGAAATAGCCTGTCAGGATAAGCATTGCGCCGATGATGAAGTTCAGCGCGATAATGACGGCTTTCTTTCCCGCGAAACTAGTTTGTGAAGGTGATTGCCCGGAATTTGCCTCGGTCTCAGGTCTCATGAAAGGAATGATCCGGCATAGATGTAAAATAAAAAACCGGACACGCCGCACCACGCGGGTAACCCGGTTCGAGAACTATACATATCGTTAATGGTAGCGACTACCAACGTCCTTTATCTATCTCCCCAGAATGGTGAATATGGAGAGTATGCCGAATACGGGTATGCACCCCAATAATTCATAGGCAGCTCGCGGTACTGTAATTGAAGATAAAAATTATCTGAAGGCTTGTAGTTCAGCTCTGCGCGGCTGATAAAAACTTTGTTGAGATTATCCGTTGTCATCAGGTTCGAGCTTCCAAACGGCGAGCCTTGCAGCGTTAAATCTACGCGCATATTCAGAGGGTCCGATATTTTGTAGAACATGCTGTTCGTGTAGGAAGCGAGCGAAAGGCTCGATCCGCCCAACGACATATAACTGAGGGAGACGTTATGACGCATCAAAAAATTGTCGGGATTCAAGAATCCGAGAAAGCTATTGATTGAGCCGGAAGGATGCACGAGCGATTGCGATACGCTCGGGTCCGCATTCGATTTGAATTGCGCGTACCCGCTCATCGTTACGAGCAGCAATACCGTGATTACTATGATGAAGTTTTTCATTTCGGAAATCTAAATACTACTACAGTATAGTGAAATAGGATGTGAAAATCAAACATTAAAAACGGGGGGATGGTTCCAAAGGTTACTTTTCTTCTTTTCTTCTTATTCTAATTGTTTTGCTGTCAATAATAATGACATTTCCTCTTATTTCGGTCTCGGAAAGGCGTACGATTTGTTGAACAATAAATTTGTTCAGTGTTTTGGTTGGAGTCTCGTTGGGGAAACGAATAACAAGAATGCCATGATGTGCGCTTAAAGGGAAACGGATAATATCCCCAAATCCTCTGTCCCTGGTTAAAATTGTTAAACCATGTTTTTGGGCATAGGCGTAAATGCTCTCATCGGATGCGCTGCGAAGCCCAATATCCCGAACATCCGATGCTGGAAACCCATGCTGAATAAGCAATGGTGCAGTAGAGCGCGGCATGTCCTCATCTATTAAGAACCGAATCATTCTCAGGCAACGGCAACCTGCTCGTCGGCGAGAATTTTTGCAGCATAATCCAGCGCCGCAAGAATATCTTCCCGCTTGAGATCGTATTCAGCCATTACTTCTTCGTAGGTCATCCCGCCTGCAAGATTGCCGACAATGATTTCAATCGGCACCCGCGTTCCTGTAATAACAGGCTTGCCAAAGCGGATATTTGGGTCTATGCTAATATGTGGGGAAATCTCCATAGTATGCGTTATGTTTGTTCTTCTTCTATTGTAATACTTTTTTCGATTATATCAAATGGATTTTCCCATTCTCCTTGTCAGTATCTCCCGCGCATTTTCCAACTGATCCGTGTCGTTTATTCCAAGAACTTCATTCGGGTCCACCGCTTTCACGGCGGCGACGTGGTATTCCTTATTCCAAAAATGCTCGAAGACGCCCGTCAAGTAATATTCTCCCTGGGCATTATTTTGAGTGATGAGCGCAAGCGTTTCAAAGAGCTTTTGCTTGTTGAACACGTAGATGCCCGAATTGACCTCCTTGATAGATAATTCTTTTTTTGTTGCATCTTTCTGCTCGACGATTTTTTTTACGCTCTCATCTTTGTTCCTGATGATTCGCCCGTAGCCGGTCGGGTCGGGTAATTCTGCGGTGAGAATAGTAGCGTCAGCCCCGCTCATCTGGTGCACGCCGATAAGCGCTTTTACGGTTTCTTCCGTCAGCAGAGGTACGTCGCCCGAAAGAATCAGCACATCGCCTTCAAAATCCTGCAATGCAGCCTGTGTCTGCATGACGGCATGACCGGTCCCTAGTTGCTCGCGCTGCTCTACAAACTCGACAGACGGAAATTTTGCCGCGACGAATTCTATCACTATCTCTTTTTTCCATCCCAGCACGAGCAACGTTCGTTTCGGCTGCATGTTGAAAGCGACGGTCATCACGTGCTCAATCATCGGCTTGCCGTCAAGCTCGTACATCACTTTCGCCATCTCAGGATTGTTCATCCGTTTTCCTTTGCCTGCCGCGAGAATAACAACCGATAACGGGGCGGTGCGAACAAGTTCGATTGCCATAAGGTACCTTTCGTTAATGAACGTTCACAATGGTATTATCTATCAACCGTGTCGAGCCGAAGCGCACAGCGAGAGAAATCAACACGGCAGCTCCGATGGAAATTTCCTCAAGCTCTTGCAGGGTATGCGGGTTGGCTATGGAAATATAATCAATGATAGCAAGAGGTTTTGAAGAAATCAAATTTGTCATTGCAGCGATAATGTTGCCGCTGTTTCGTTCCCCCGAAGCGATACGCTTCTCGGCTAATTGTAACGATTGGCTGAGAACCACGCTTTGAGCGCGTTCTTCAGGATGTAAATACACATTCCGGGAACTCATTGCTAATCCGTCGGGTTCGCGAACAATAGGAGCGACAATCACTTCCACATCGAAGTTGAGGTCGCTAACCATCCGTTGCATCAGCAGGGCTTGCTGCGCGTCTTTCTGCCCAAACACGGCGACATGCGGCTTGGTAATATTGAACAATTTTGCAACAACAGTCGCGACGCCTCGAAAATGACCCGGGCGAACTTTTCCTTCAAGCACATCGGCAATTCGTTCAGGGACGATGTACGTCGTGTGGTCGCGCGAGTACATCTCGTTGTTTTCCGGAATGAAAAGGATGTCGGTTCCCGCCGTTTCCGCTAACTGTGTATCGCGTTCGATATCCCGCGGGTACCTGCTGAAATCTTCATGGGGGGCAAACTGTAACGGGTTGACAAAAATAGTTGTCACTACAATATTTGCATGTTGCCCGGCGATTCGCAGTAAGCTCAAATGCCCTTCATGCAGGTAACCCATGGTCGGCACAATGCCGATGCGTTTTCCTTCCCTGCGAAACCCGTCTGCCGTGCGCTGCATCTCCCGTGGAGAAGAAATCAGCTTCACCGGAGATTCACCTTCGCTTCAAGAAGGAATTGAATCCCGGGCGCCGGGTAATCAGCCCACCAATCGTATGACATCCCGAGAAGATTGTTTATGGATGCAGAAATGAGCGTTCGGGGAACCAGGGTGGTGGTCGCTCCGACATTCAAGAGAAACGCGC
>SCUC01000620.1 GCA_004322375.1 Bacteroidota bacterium | reverse complement strand
TTTCGTTGCTGGCGGCTTAACCGGCGGGAGATTTAATAACAAGGTTTTTATCGAAAACGGCAGGGAGCATGGAAAAAAAATTATTGACACCTTGAAAACGCGGGTAAGTTGAAGTTCACGAAATGCTCCCCTATCTCCAGACGACCTACCTACTGTTCCTAGAACGGCTCGTAGAGTATCCACTCCGTCTGACGTTACTTGTGATGAAGTTACCCTACAATCACTGCACTATAAAGTAACCTCCTTCAATTTCTGTTCTATTTCAACTCTCTTAGAAGAATTTTTCGGTACTATACCGAGATAATTGTTCAGAGCGACTTTTAATTTTTCATTCTGCTTTGTTATTGTAAACAGCTCAATCAAATCATCATACGCATCAACAAGATACTTATCCGAATTTAAAGCCTTCACTAACGTCGCCTCTGCCTCCAATAACTTATTCAGCCGTAGCAAACACCTTCCCGCCATTGCAAATACTTTCGGCTGATTCGGATTAAATTGAATTGAATATTGCAAATGCTTCAAGGCATCATCATATCTTCCCTCAGAAATAAGCATCTCTGAAAGCCGGTTGCGTAGCGAAACATTTCCTACTTCTACCTTTAATATTTCCTCCATGATTTGCATTGACTTCTGTCCTTCCTTCTTCTTCATCAAAATATTATTGAGTTCTTTCAGGAAGTTACTGATACGCGCACTTTCAGGATTTGCACCAAACCGTTCAAACATCGAGGAGACAAACGCAGGATGGCGTAATGAATCGGGGCATGAATAGAGCCAAAACGCCGGACCTGTTTTGTCTGCATCCGGCTTGACTTCAAAAAGCAATTTCCATCGTGTCCGAATCGTGTCATAGAACGGGAGGAATTCTTTATACCGTTCCAGTTCACTCGCATATCTTCCATAATCGTAATCGGATGTAATAAGCAGATCTACATTCTCGTACCAGCGCGGGTCGTAAAAAGGAGCTACTCGTTCAGATTCGAATGCAAGAAACGGAATGTGCAACATTGCGTATTGCTCCGGCGGAAAGTCAACTCCATACGGACCTGAAGCAATGACAGAACCCTGCTGTATATGTTCATTTATCCATTGTTTCGTCAGCGTGCGCGTATCCTTCAATCCGAGCGAGGACAAATACTTGATGCTGCTGATAGTCGGCTGAACAAGAATCAACACTGTCAGTGCTGAGGCGAAGATTACCTTGTTTAATGTAACATCAAAAAAATGCACTCCATGTTTCGTTAAGTATATAACTGCCGCATCCCAGCAATAAGAGAGTCCGATTGCACCGATAAGAATGAGCACAGGAAATATCGGTAGAATGTATCGTTCAGCTCGCATCTCCCATGTGGAAAGAATTAAAAGGTATATAACAGGATAACTTAAAAGGAGAAAACCTTTTCTTTCCCTCCTTCTGAAGAAAAAAAACGAGGCGATAAAAACAAAAATATATAATGCCCATCCAAGATAATTTCTAATTATGTTTCCGAGATAGTAACCGATTGTTGTCTTCGATGTAT
>SCUC01000619.1 GCA_004322375.1 Bacteroidota bacterium | reverse complement strand
CTTGCCGATACGGGTCTTACGCTTCGTCGTACGTTCAGGCATTTGCTGTACCTCCGCTCTTCGCTGTTTGCTTTTGCATTTCAATTTGACGTAATACTGTTTTCATTCGTGCGATGGTTCGACGCGAGATGCGTATCTTCATCGGACTTTCAAGCTGGCTTGTCGCCTTTTGAAATTTCAAGTGCGCTAAATTTTCTTCTTCTTCAAGTATCCGCTTCCGGAGTTCCGGTTCCGGTAATTCGCGGATTTCAAATATTTTCATCATCGCCATCGTTATGCGCCTTCATACATTGGTCGTACGACCATTTTGGTTTTAATCGGCAGCTTGTGCATTGCGAGGTGGAAAGCTTCCTCGGCAACTTTCTTGTTAATTCCACCGAGTTCAAAAAGTATCGTTCCCGGTCTGACAACTGCAACCCAAAATTCAGGAACGCCTTTTCCGCTTCCCATACGGGTTTCAGCCGCTTTCTTTGTTACCGGCTTGTCCGGGAAAATACGTATCCATACTTTTCCTTCACGTTTCATCAAGCGTGTCAACGCGACGCGGGAAGCTTCGATCTGACGTTGGGTAATCCATCCCGGCTCCAACGCTTTCAATCCGAAATCGCCAAACGCGACTGTTGCCCCGCGCGAGGCTATGCCCCGCATTCGTCCGCGCTGCGCTTTTCTGTATTTAACTCTTTTTGGTAATAGCATTGTTTAGTTCACTGTTTATAGCTTGTTATCTCGATTACCGGTTATTTGTTGTAACGGTCTAAAATTTCACCCCGGCAAATCCAAACTTTCACGCCGATGGTTCCATAAATCGTCATAGCGGTCGCCTGAGCATAATCAATATCTGCGCGAACCGTGTGAAGCGGAACCCGTCCTTCTCTGTATTGCTCGGTACGGGCAATTTCTGCGCCGCCAAGCCTGCCTGCGCACATGACGCGAATACCCTCAGCGCCCATACGAATCGCAGAAGTCATTGCTGTTTTCATCGCCCTGCGGAATGAAATTCTTCCTTCAATTTGCGATGCGATATTTTCAGCGACTAGGAAAGCATCCAGTTCGGGGCGTTTAATTTCGTTGATGAAAATCTTGACTTCTTTGTTGGTAATCTTTTTTAATTCTTCTTCCAGCTGACTGATTTCTTTTCCACTCCGACCGATAACAATGCCCGGTCGCGAAGTGTGAATTGTTATTGCAGCTCGTTTCGGAGTCCGCTCAATCAGAATTTTTGAGACGCCTGCTTTTTTGAAGCGGGTGCGGATATATTGCCGAATTTTTGCATCTTCCTGGAGCTTTCCAGAAAAGTCTTTTTCATCATACCAGTTTGAGTCCCACGTGCGAATGGTTCCCAAACGAAACCCTACCGGATGTACCTTTTGTCCCAAGCAATCTCCTTAATTAGCTGTTGATTCTGTCTGTTTTGGTTTTGACTTCGGCGGTGAAGCCTTTTTCACGCGTTGCTGCTTCTGGGCGACAACAATCGTAATGTGGTTTGAACGCTTTAACATTCTGTACGCTCGCCCCATTGGAGCCGGCAACATTCGTTTCACCGATGTGCCGCCGTTGACAAACGCTTCTTTCACAACCATCTCGTTCGTCTCAAGCCGTGAAGCTTCATCCTGATTGTGAAGGTTGGATACCGCTGAACGCAACACTTTTTCTGCAACCTTAGCAGCGTGTTTCGGGGAAAAGTGTAATATTGTCATTGCTTCATCAACTGATTTTCCTCTGATCAAGTCAATCACTAACCGCATTTTCCGCGGTGACGAACCGATATACCGATTGATTGCTCGCGCTTCTAACATACTTACGCTCCTGTGGTTCCTTCTGTTTTTAATCCGGGATGACCGCGGAAAATACGGGTGGGAGCAAACTCGCCGAGCTTATGCCCTACCATACCTTCATGCACATACACCGGAATAAATTTGTTGCCATTATGGACGGCAAACGTATGACCGACAAAATCGGGCGTGATTGTTGACGACCTCGACCATGTCTTGAGAACTTTTTTCTGTCCGCCCTTATTCATCACCTCGACTTTTTTGGAAAGCTTCGGCTCGATGAAAGGACCTTTTTTAATTGAACGACTCATGGATTATTTGCTGCTGCTTCGACGTTTGACAATATATTTATTTGAACGCGCTTTAGGATTACGCGTTTTCATCCCCTTGGTATGCCAGCCCCAGGGTGATACCGGGTGCGGGTTGCCTTGAGGAGATTTTCCTTCACCACCACCATGAGGGTGATCGCATGGATTCATCACAACGCCGCGCGACTGGGGACGAATCCCCATCCACCGTGAACGTCCTGCTTTACCGATGCTTACGTTCTCGTGATCCAGATTGCTTGCCATTCCTATTGTGGCAATGCAATCCTGCGGAACGCTTCTAACCTCTCCCGATGGGAGCTTCACCTGTACAAACTTTCCGTCCTTTGCCATAAGCTGAACGGACGCTCCCGCGCTCCTTGCAAGCTGGGCGCCTTTTCCCGCTCTCATCTCTACATTATGGACGAATGCTCCAACCGGAATATTCGCGAGTGGCAGGCAGTTTCCAATTTTAATGTCGGCGCCAGGACCGGACATCAATTTTTCTCCAACCCTTACACCATGGGGAGCAATAATGTACCTCTTCTCGCCGTCTGCGTATATCATCAATGCGATGTATGCGGAACGGTTGGGATCATATTCAATCGAGCTGACAGTAGCTTCAATTCCAGCTTTGTCTCTCTTAAAATCAATAATCCTATAATGGCGCTTGTGACCGCCGCCGCGGTGCCGCGACGTAATATGACCATTGTTGTTTCGACCGCCTGATTTTTTGAGCGGTTCGAGCAAACTTTGTTCCGGCTTCGATGTTGTGATTTCATCGTAGCTGAGAATGGTCATCCATCGCGTGCCCGGTGTATTCGGTTTTAATTTTCTAATTGCCATGGAGCTTCTTAAATATTTTCAAAGAGATCAATCTTATCACCTTCTTTCAAGGTAACGATTGCTTTCTTAAAATGTGATGTTTTTCCTGTAAACCTTCCACGACGGGTCAACTGGGTTTTCAATTTTCCCTTATAGTTCATCGTGCGGACGTTCGTCACGGTAACATTAAATTTTTTCTGAATCGCTCGCGCGATATCAATTTTATTCGATTTGAGGTCAACTTCAAACGCGTAAATGCCTTTTTCTTGAAGCTGGGTTGATTTTTCCGTAACCAACGGGCGATATATTATTCCTGTCATAACTTTTCTTATGAAAGCGATTGTACTAATGCTTCAACTGCGCTCTTTTGCAGTACTACGACCTGGTTATTCATCAACTCGTACGTCGAGGCTTTCGAGGCTTCAATGATGTTTACCGTGGGGATATTTCTTCCGGATTTAAATACTGATGAGTCGTTTCCGGCAGGCATGAGAATCAGAATTTTCTTCTTATCCACTCCTAACGATTTCAACAGGGAAATCATATCTTTTGTTTTTGGAGATTCAAACGTAAAGTCCTCGACAACCTTGATGTTACCTTCCTTTGCGCGATAGCTTAATGCCGATTTCCGCGCAAGCTGTTTGAGCTTTTGAGGTAGCTTCATCGAATAATCGCGGGGAACCGGACCAAAAATCGCTCCGCCCCCTTTCCACAATGGAGAGCGAACTGCGCCGACACGCGCACGCCCTGTATGTTTTTGCTTCCAGAGCTTCTTTCCACTGCCGCTCACTTCGCCGAATGTTTTCGTCTTGTGGGTTCCCTGACGCTGGTTTGCAAGGTACGCGCGGACTGCCTGATAGATCGCATGGTCATTCGGTTCAATCTCGAAGATGGAAGCGGGTAATTCTACCTGCACACCGCTCGTCGAGCCGTCTTTTTTATATACTTCTACCTGCATAGCTTTTTAATGTTGTTCCTTGTAAATCTCAACGTAACTGTTATTATGTCCTGCTACAGAACCGCGAACAAGCAGAATGTTCGATTCGGGAATCACCTTCACAACCGTAAGATTCTTCACTGTTACTTTCTCACCGCCCATTCTTCCTGCCATCAACATGCCTTTAAACACGCGTGATGGATAGGAGCTAGAACCAATGGAACCTGGAGCGCGTTCTCTATCGCTTTGACCGTGCGTACGG
>SCUC01000618.1 GCA_004322375.1 Bacteroidota bacterium | reverse complement strand
CCGCGGTTGTATTGGTCTCGTTCTTTGCAATGACCTTCCAATAATAAACCCCGTTGACTGATAATCCACTGTACGAATATGTTGTATCCGTTTGGTCATTGCTGACAACAGTTACCGGTGGATTTAATGTGTCAAAGTAAACGTCATAGCTCGTAGCATTTGTTGAGCGCCGCCACTTTAATATTCCATCGAGAGGTTGTTCAATTGCCGCATCACCCGGTAACACTTGAGCAAAAGCTCCCGGCGCGGCTAGCGACGTTGTAAAGCTCCAGGGAGCGGCAGTGGCAGTGGTAGAACCGGCACCATTCTTAGCGACTACTTTCCAATAGTACGCTGTACCATTAAGCAGTCCTGAATAATTATACGATGTTCCTACCTGATTCTGACTAACAAGCGTGGTAGGTGGATTCGTCGTTCCCAGATAGACGTCATATTGCGTTGCATCGGAAGATGTCTGCCAGTTTAATGTCCCGGTTACTCCCTGGTTTGTTGAACTATTCGATGGCGATGAAAGTGCGAAGCTTCCGGGTAGCGTTCCGGATACAACATTGATCCACATCGGGGCGCTCCATGCTTCCTGTCCATCCGCTTCTCTGACATAAGCATAATAATAATAGGTTGTGTTTACCGGCTGCACTCGCGAATAAACCAATGAATCCCGGCTTGAAGCAGACGCTAACACTGTTGGAACAGAACCGGAACCCGGTACCCCATACCTTAACTCGATTGTGCTAAATGATTCCCCGGCATCTGTCACCTTAATTCTAAATTTTATTGTATCGCTGACGGTAAAAATTTCTCCCATCTGATGGGAACCTACTTCAAATTTTACTTGAAGATTATGGTCTTCCGTTGCATACGCGCGTCTGTTCTTCAACGCATCGAGAATATTCGCTTTTGTCAATGATGTTGCGAGCACCGCGGTTCGCTGCTGGTTTGCTCTCCCAAATGTTGTGTTATGGTTATCCTGATTCGCGCAAGGCGCAACGTGATACCCTTTTTTCAGCAAATCGTTGTAACGGTCAGTGTAGTCCGTGCTGGAAGGATTAGTCTCCGTAGTGTTTGTTGATGTTGAGGGACCGTTTTTCATTGCAGTTCCCACTACGACACTATCCCAGAGAGCGTTATACGCACCTGTAAAGAGTCCGTCAAAATCGTCAGACTGAGGATGAGCAAGGTAAATAAAGCCGTTATACTTTTTCACCGAGTCTATCAAGCGTGCAAAATCGTTTTTCGGCACATAGACATCATAGATGCCCGGATTCCAGCCGAACAGTTTATCTGTTCCATAAATCAAAGAATGTCCGCCGCCTGATGCTGTCGTTCCCCACTCCTGACCATATAACCCTACAAACGTCCCATCCTGATTAACAGAATCAGCTTCGAGATGACCGCTTCTCCACAAATTAAGTGTCATAGGAAAACCGCCATCAACATGATTGTGGTCGCTAATGCCGAGGAAGTGCATGCTCGGACTGCTTTTCGCATATGTGATGCTTCTTGCTACAGGCTTAGTATAGGTGCTTGGGTTTTGGTCCTGGTTGCCGTCTGAGTACCATGAATGAGAGTGAATGTCTCCGAAGTAAACGTTATATGTTTGTGAATACATCGTCGTACGAACACCAAAAAAGGCTGCGACGACAAGAATTGTACGTAGATATGATTTCATTTTCTCTTTTTCAAAATATTAGTCACGTATTTCAAACCGTGTGCCATGCTGAACTTCAAAAATTAAGATGGCTATCCCTTCTTTTTGATGAAAATCAAAAATTTACACTAACATCAATAAGGGATTTCGTTCAGAATGTGAACACTGTTCCTTAACAGAACACATAGGCAAGCCGCTTCATTACCGGAAGGTTTGAACAGAATGTTTGCACCACACAGCATTTTCAGATGAATTAATTGAGAGAGCTTACCTGCTTTGATACATGATACCCCTAATATACGGAAAATACTTGAGTATTTTTGTGATATAGATTCGTTTATTGTTTCCTGTATTCAGTTTCCAGTTTTCTGTTTCCTGTTGCATCTTCCAGCACTGGATTACTCTTCCGCTCCCCGGCTCCTCTGCCCCCTCGCCCCTCTGCTCATCTGTCCCTCAGCTATCCCCACACTACAACAATCCAATACTCCCTAACTCGAATACCTCACTACTCAACCACTTAACTACTCAAAAAAAACTACTTCTTCTTCGCCTGTTCAGCCTGCTCTGCGGCAGTCCATGGTGGGACAATAGCATTCATACGCGCATAAGCGATAGCCTGACCGAGATGCTCGTGCATGTGAGTTGCCGCTGTGAAAATAGCATCGCGAAACGTTGTTTCCTTGCCAAACATCTTCACGGGATTTTCAAGGTCATTATCTTTCATTTCCATAACGGCTTTACGAATGTGCTCGAACGATAACTTCAACACTTCCTTTACCTTCGCTTTATCGGTAACGGTCTTCTCCATATCTTGGGATAATCCTTCGGGAGCCTTCACACCAATAAATTTTGGAAAAAGATAATTCCCTCCCGCAATGTGCATAAACACCTCGCTCACCGAGCGCACGCCTTCCATCGGTCGCCACGTATATTTCTCCTGCGGCATTGCCTCGGCAAGACCAATAATCTTTTCTTCTACATCTTTCATTTGAGCTAAAAAATCGCCTCGAAAGCCTTTAGGCATATCCTGCGCATCGAGCGTTCCAATAAACATGAGAACGGCGAATGTCATGGTGAATAAATGCTTCATAATTGTCCCTTTCTTAAATGACAGGTTGTAAATATTAGGTTCTAGGTATCAATACGAATAACAGATAACCAATAACAAATTACACATTATTTTGGTTTTTGCAAATGTGAAATCATTATCTAGCCTACCGTCGTGACGTAATTTCGATACAAAGTTAATCAACTAACTTCTCACATAGCATATCGTATATCTCGTATCCCATATCTCGATCAAGCATCGTGTATCAATTTTTCCCCAACATCCTTCTCACCACATCGGGATAATCCGTCTCAATACCATCAACACCCATTTCAATTGCTTCTTTCATATCCTCCTCAGTATCCACTCCCCACGCAATTACTTTTTTACCATTCTTATGCGCTTCCTCTACAAAACCTTTTGTAAGAAACACCCTGTGGGGCTGTAAATACTCTACATCAAACTCCATCACGTTAATAGACGAGAGCCAATGGTCTATGGTAAGATTCAAAAAAGGAACCTTGAACACATACACATACAGCAACGGAATTTCTGGAGCCAGCTCACGAAGATACAGTAAGACCTCCTTTTCAAACGATTTGAGAATAACCCTCTTCTCAAGACGATTTTTTTTAATTACATCCACTACCCGTTTCTCAATCCCGGGATATGTTCCAGAGCTTTCCTTTATTTCAATGATAAGAATGGTCGAAGTATCGAGAATGGATATTGTCTCCTCAAGTGTCGGTATTTTTTCTTCTCGAAATTGTTCATCAAACCAGCTTCCCGCATCGAATGCTTTCAATTGACGAAGCGTTAGCTCCTCAACATCTCCGGTTCCATTTGTTGTTCTTTTAATCGAAGCATCATGGATAACAACAAGTTGGCTGTCACTTGTCTGACGAACGTCTATTTCAATGGCATCTGCTCGCAGCTCAACCGCCTTCCTGAAAGCAGCAAGAGTATTCTCCGGCGCGTACGCAGAAGCCCCACGATGTGCAATCACCATCACGTTGCCCTGCGGAGGTTGCGCCAACACAACATGACAGAATATCATTATCGCTACTAAAGGAAGAAATCGTTTCAAGTTTCAAGTCTCAAGTTTTTTGTCTTATAAACTACGTATATAAAACTTACGTTGGAATTGAGAACTTGTTGCCCTCTGGCAGATAGTCTTCCGCACATTCGCAAAACTCCAACAATCCAATGCTCCATTAATCCAGTATCCCATTGCTCCAACAAAAAGTTTCCCCATTCTCAAGAATATGAACCAATTCCATCACTCCATGCTCCTCAGCAGCTTGTCGTAGCAGAATTGGCGGCTCACTCATCGGTTCATCGCTTATCTTAAACGTCCCCCAATGAATTGGAATAAGATGCTTTGCCTTGACGTCAAGATATGCTTGTACTGCCTCATACGGATTCATATGGATATTCTTAAACCACGCTCTGGGTCTGTATGCACCTATCGGCAACAGCGCAACATCAATTTCAAATCTCTCCCCGATTTTTTTAAATAATTCCGAGTATCCCGAATCTCCAGCAAAATAAACAGTAAATCCGTTGGCTTGAATAATGTACCCACAAAATACTGATTTGTTTCTATCCCAGGGCTTTCTCCCGCTAAAATGTTTCGCGGGTACACAGGTAACTTTTAATGAATCGAATGACGCTTCTTCCCACCATTTCATTTCCGAAATTGATTGATAGCCGGTTCGCTTCCCATACTTCGCAACACCATTCGGCAGAATAATATCCGGTTGAAAATTCTTGTACAGCCTTCGTAAAGTTTTCAGATTCAAATGGTCATAGTGATTATGAGAAATTAGAACAACATCAATTTTTGGTAATTCCTCAAACGGTATGCCGGGGGACTTCAATCTTGGCAAAAAATAAGAAATTGTTCTCGAATAAATCGGGTCAGTAATAATATTAATGCCACCCAATTGAATAAGAACCGTCGCGTGATTTACAAAAGTAATTCTCAGGCATTTGTCATTCGTCATTGGTCATTTGGTTCTTCGTTCTTTGTACTTGGTTCTTTGTACTTGGTTCTTTGTACTTGGTTCTTTGTCATTGTTCAATAGGTATAATACATACACATAGCTCTATGCTCTATGCTCTTTGCTCTTTGCTCTTTGCTCTTTGCTCTTTGCTCTTTACTCTTTACTCTTTGCTCACTGCTCACCGCTCATAGCCCACTGCCCACTGCCCACTGCTTGCTTCATGTTTTTTTACTTTTCCCTTTTTACTTTTGCCTTGTAACAATGACAATTTACAACATGGTCATTCACCAGCCCGCACGCCTGCATAAACGCATAGCATATCGTCGAACCGACAAACTTAAAACCCCGTTTCTTCAAATCCTTGCTCATTACGTCTGACTCCGGTGTTTGCGCTGGAATATCTTTCAATGACTTTCGTTTGTTAATTATTTGTTTGCCTCCGACAAATTGCCAAATATAAGCATCAAAACTGCCAACCTCTTTTTGTACTGCAAGAAATGCCTTCGCATTTTGTATCACTGCCTCTATTTTCAACCGATTGCGGACAATACCTTCATTCTGCAATAGCTGTTCAACCTTCTCAGCATCATATTTGATAATCTTCCCGGCATGAAAATTATCAAATGCTTTCCTGTAATTTTCACGCTTCTTGAGAATAGTTATCCAGCTTAATCCCGCCTGCGCGCCTTCAAGGTTTAGCATTTCAAATAACTTCCTATCATCATGAACCGGCACGCCCCATTCTTCATCATGGTATCGAATATACAGCGGGTCAGTTGTTGCCCAACCGCAACGAGTTAGTTCTTTGCTATTTGCTCTTGGCTCTTTGTTCATAACAAATTTAGAAGTTAATCCTTTTTTTGATTGACAATTGACAATTCGCTATTCACCATTGGTAATTTAATGATAGGTGAACCACGCATTTATCTGTATTCAATACCCTATCAAAGCTTACAACATCTCTGCAAGGCAACCTAAAGCTACGTAACATTTTCAAAAATACAAAAACCAATCTAAAAGTTACATAACCAAAGCAAAGCCTGCTCCAATCACCGCTAGCTGCTCACAAATAGCTACTTACTAACTGATGCTACGCAACACTGATTTAACCTTGAATTTTGAGAAAATCCTCTGTAACTCAACCCCTCTACGAGGTCATAGACCCTCAATCCCCCTTCTCTTGCAAGAGGCGGGGGGAAGGGGGATGAGTTAGAGTCGTGAAAACGAAATTCATACATGTTAGATTAGGTTCGTGCGTAACATCAGTTACAAATACACATCAGCCAAAACTGGAAACCGGAAACAGAAAACAGTACGCCAAAGGCGAATCTACGCACACGCTAAGGCGTGGTCTTCAACTTCGCTGCGAGAAACTGGATTTTTTTCCGTATATTTTGT
>SCUC01000067.1 GCA_004322375.1 Bacteroidota bacterium | reverse complement strand
TACCGGACCCGGAGGAATAGTATCGGAACGGCTTGTCAGCTGGTAAGATTTAGAATAAGTCTTTCCCGCTTCCACCACAAACGAATCTGTTTTTGAATAATACCCTGCTTTTGTTGCAGTGAGCGCTACGCTTCCTTTTGTCCCGGTATCGGGCCACTGTAACACAAATTTATAATTCCCGCGCGAATCGCTTAATGTTGTTTCAGCGGGAGCAAACGAAGGGCGAATGCTTACTTCCGCGCCAAGGAGCGGTATGCTTTCTTTGTCATACACTGTTCCTTCGACTGTTGTAGGCTGCGGAGTGGTTGGCGTTGTAGGACCTTCCTCTTCGCTGCAAGCAAAAAAGATGATAGAAAAGAGAACATAAGCAATCAAAGTGAATGAAAATGTTCTGTGAGTTGCAATAAACTGTATAGTCTTTTTAGTAGCCATAAATCGTTCTTCCAAAAGGTGTAGCAAAATTCATTTTCGTTAAAGTAATAGTCTCATAGTAGTCAAATTGGTGTAAGGACTATAAGGAAAAACCTGTCGCATAGCTTCGCGGGCTATGCAATTTCAGCAAGATTCCCCTATAGTTCGCATTCGCATAGCATTATTTTTCTTCTTCTCGTTTGGGAGTTAACCTCTGAACGTCTTTATCAAAACCTTTACGCATCTTCTCTAAGAGATTTTCGGGAGACACCCCTTTTTTCGCGCTGCGTTCACGAAGCGACGGGAGAATTTCAACTTTAATAAGTATAGCAAGTTCTCTTTTATTAATCGTAGTCTCGTCGGAACCAAAAATATAGCGAAGCCCTAATACCCAGGGAGGCAAATCTTTTAAGTAGGGAATCCCGGTTCGTATAATAGAAGTTTGGTTGTAGTATAAGCCACTGAGGAATGCCTCTTCCCCGTCAATAAGCAAGAGTTTCGTTCTCGTCTTATTGCGGTCAATGATAGGAAGCTCACCCGTAGTAACGACAAAGCTTCGTTCGATTTCTAAATCAACCCAGATAAAATCTATTGTATCTTCATGGATAATTTCCGGTTTAACGCGAACAATAGTACCCGTAGGAATCTGTTGAACTGAAACTGAAAGATTGCCACCACCGGAGACATCGCGACGAGGCACAGAAATATCCTGACCGACCTGAGCGATTCCTGAATCACCCGATGTAATTGACAATCGCGGCGAGGCAATAACATCTGCGATGCCATTTTGAGAATAAAATTGGAGCAAGGATGAAAAACTTCCACGTTTGAACGAACGTCCATAATTCACATCGAACGCGCTTTTTGCAACCGAGCCGAACATATCAAAACCAAGCGTGTCGTTATCTTTTGTATAGTTTAGAGACCAGTCAACACCCAAATTTGTGCTTTTGGTCAAATCTATCGAAATGAACGTGGTCGTGATAAGGACTTCGCGACTTTCTAAGGTCGGCTTTCTCACTGTCGGCGCTTGTGCGCCTTCCAGCGAACGCGCCATTTCAGCAGTCATCACCAATAAGTAATCGGGGTCTTCCCGATACCACATCGCGTTTTGGGTAAGAATCATTTCCAAGGCGTCGCGCCAATGTTGATTGATAACGTCAATCCCGATAGGGTTTGTTCGTTTTTCTAAATCAATGATAGCTTTCCCCGCGAATTTTTTGCTCATCTCACTTAAAGCAAGTAAGGCTTGATCCATTCGCGTCGTCGAATCCATGTTCACAATTTCTTGCTGGCTGGAATATCCTCGAACCCTTCCCCTATCCTGCTGGCTAAAAACCAGAAGTACGGAAAAGAGACTGAGAAATAAAAGAATAAAAATTGTACGTTGTGTGTTCATAGACACTCCATAAGTAAGTTGCAATTATTGTAAAGATTTACCTTGCCGAATAAATAACTCAATAGTCTTAGAAACCCCGCCTTCATTCAGAATACACTCGATTTTACCAAACTCCGGAAGAATGCGAACTACGTTACCGAGGTAAACGGGATCGCCTTCAACTAACTCTCTGGCAATACCATTTTGATCAATGATGAACGCTTTCCCCGGTATCACAGCTTTCAAATCCGAGCTTCGGATATCAATTTCATCGGGCCTGATTTCCGGAATTTCCCTCATAATAAGCGGATAGATAGGGTTCATTGCCAACGGGGGCGGGGATGTAATTTTCCGTTGTGTTGGGGCTTTATTCAATTCCGGGTTTGTTGAATAGAAGGCATTCAAATCCATTTCGTAAGAAACGAGAACATGATTGCCCAACGAATCTTTTCGTTCAAGCTCATTCATTTTGAGGGATGTAATCTTGAATAACCGGGAGCCATTCTCGATATACCAAACGAAACGGTAGAAATTTGTGAAGGGAGCTTCCCCTCGTAAATTGTACTGGTTAAACCCGTACCTGCCGGAATCCCGTTCGCCTTTGTAGAGCATGTTCATTTTCACTTCACCGCTCATGCTAATGACCCTGTTAAAATAACCGTATGTCTCTCCGCTAATATCCTTTGATGCGAATTCTTTATCGCGCGTTTCCCATCTGTTTTTGATAGAATCGCGAAACGCTATACGGTTATTATATTCATTGGCAAGATCGGGTGTATTTTGCAGTAAATTTTCGATGCGTTTAATTTCTGCACTTATCGCATCCATCTTTTTCGGCATGGCAACCATGGTAAAATAAACACCCAGCCCGCCGATGATGAGGAGA
>SCUC01000617.1 GCA_004322375.1 Bacteroidota bacterium | reverse complement strand
GTGAATGATTTACGACTAATCATTAACGCCCCACCCTCAATCCATGATAGACCAAACACAAATTTTATTAAAATGGCAAATGCATTGAGAGGATGGAAAGTCTGAACTTTTGTAGTTTTTACCAAGAATTATCCGCTATTAACGAACTTTTACGCGAGTAATGTGCAAGCAGTGTTACACTAATAACTAACTAGGATGTGACGGCTTTATTTGTTTTTCATAAGAATTCCTGTTACTATTCATGTATGCAGATTCTTCTTTCGATATTGATTGATTCACATGAGTAACCCGTTAATTCTTTTTGTTGATGATGATAGAGCGCTTCTGAAAGTTCTTGCAGAAGGCTTGAAAGACCGTGATATAGATGCGTTAACGACGGATAATGCAGCGGATGCTCTTGAAAAATTAAAATCGGTTACTCCCGACGCTATTGTCGCCGACCTGAAAATGGAACCGATGAACGGCTTTGAATTTTTTCAGCAAGTTAAAAAAATTCCCCGTCTGGCTGTTGTCCCCTTCTTTTTCCTGACAGCCGTTGAAGACCCGCTCGCCAAAAAATACGGCACCTCGCTTGGCGCCGTTGATTATTTTTGTAAGCCTATTGATTTAGACAAGTTGGTTACGTCGCTTAACCAGGTTCTCAAAAAGTAATTCCTGCATTGCTATTTCTCAACAAGCGCAACAATCGAAGCATCAACGAATAGGATACATTGACCTCCTTCGGGGGTGGGCGGTCGTTGTTATGATTGAGACGCATGTCGTTAATGCGCTGTTGCTCCCTACGCTTCGCGAAGAGGCTGCATTTTCTCTCCTCTCATTTATCAACGGCTTGGTTGCTCCTTCGTTCACGTTTTGTGCCGGATTAGCGTTTGCCATTACCATACAAAGAAAATGGGACGAATATTGTTCACTGAACAATTCGTTGTGGAAATACATTGCCCGTCTTACGTTTATCCTGCTCGTGGGATATTCTCTTCATATCCCTATTTTTTCGTTGGAAAAAATGTCGAATGTTCATGATGAATATACATGGCAGGGGTTCTTTCAATCGGACATCCTTCAGGTTATTAGTGTAACGCTACTTATCTCCGTACTTCTGATTGTTCTCATACGCAACAGGAAGGCGTATTATGCTGTTATCAGTGTGCTTGCATTGCTTTGCATTTTTTCAACGCCCATAATTCGTGACCTCGATTTTTCACAAATCCCGATTTGGGTTCGCGGTTATTTCAACCAAAATTACCGGTCGCAATTTCCGCTCTTCCCTTGGTCAGCGTTTTTGTTGAGTGGGGTTGTCATAGGAAACATTATTTTGCGTTATGCTTCGCAACTAGATTCAGCAAGAGTGAGAAGACGTTTATCGGTTGCAGCAATCGTGAGCATTGTAATCTCGTTGGTGGCTGAGGTAGTCCCTGTTACGATGTATCCTAATCATTATTTTTGGAGCGGAAGCCCGGAATTCTTTTTTGTTCGTCTTGGGATTGTTTCATTGTTATTGGCGGGATGCTGGTTCATTGAATACCGCCCGGCAGGTTTCCTGAGAAATGCAGTAACATTAATTGGGACAGAGTCGCTTCTTGTGTATGTTGTTCATCTCCTCGTCGTCTATGGACATACGTTTGAGTGGAGCTTTATCCGGTTGTTCGGCAAAACGCTTGGATATTTAGAGTGTTTTGCGCTTTCCATTGGATTGATTGTCGCAATGTATGGTCTGGCGTTGGGGTGGAGCAAGTTGAAACGATGGAACAAAAAGTACGCGACTGTCATTCAGTACGCGATGATTGCCGGTGTGATAGTGAGGTTTGTAGCAGGGTAGAATTTATTTTAGTTTTTCCATTCCCCATGTTCCCAGCGTATCAAGCATCTTGTAGTCCGTTAGTTCGTAATGAATTGGCGATACAGAAACGTAATTATTCATTATAGCAATCTGGTCTGTATCTTCCGAGTGGTCGAGGATTTCAAGCGTGCCGGTAAGCCAATAATACGCGTTGTTGTTCGGGTCGCGCCTCGTGTCGAATGTATCATTCCAGTTAGTTTTACCCTGCCGTGTGATTTTTATCCCTTTGATTTTTTCTTCTGGAACTGCGGGAACATTTACATTGAGAAGCGTTCCGGTAGGGAGACCTTTTTTAAGAACTAACGCGGCAAGCTTGCGCGCGAATTTTGCAGCAAACCGGAAATCGGTAACTTTATATGATGTTAGCGAGATTGCTATGGAGGGGATTCCCAGCACAGTTCCTTCGGTCGCGGCGGAGACCGTCCCTGAGTAGATAACATTAATCGCGGTGTTCGAGCCGTGGTTAATGCCTGAAATTAAAATATCGGGGGGATCGGGGAGGAGGGAACGAACTGCGAGCTTCACGCAATCCGCAGGAGTACCCTCAACGGCATAGCCGAAAAATTTCCCGTCTTTATTGAACTTGCTCACACGCAGGGGATAATTCATGGTGATGGCATGACCAACAGCGCTTTGCTGCCTGTGAGGAGCTACGACAGTAACTTCACCAAGCTTTTTCATTTCCCTGACAAGCGCGTAAATTCCGAGAGCGTCAACACCGTCGTCGTTTGATACTAAAATGCGAATAGGTGTGCTTTTCTTTTTCATACGTTTACTTAATAATTCCTATCAACAAGAACCAAATACCAAATAAATCTCAACTAATAAATGACGTTATGCAAAACCCTTTACGTATTGCAAAATCCAAAATTCAATCCGCTCAGGCGAACTAAATTCCAAACAAATTCTAAGTGATAATGTTCGAAACAGATTGAAATCAAAAGTTTTAGATTTTAGTATTTCGAATTTGCTTAGACATTCGTCCGCCACGGCGGATT
>SCUC01000616.1 GCA_004322375.1 Bacteroidota bacterium | reverse complement strand
AAAATATTTGTCCTCCTGCAAGCAAATGTCAATCCATGACAATTATAAACTTCTGACGATTCATTCCTAATGTATAATCCAAGATACTTTTTCCTTAGTTCGTTTAATTGTTGTTTGACCAGTTGGTTACCCCAGTCGACAAAATCACCAGAGTTTAGTATTTCGTTACCTTTGCTCGTTTGCATAACTATACCTGGCTTATTAGGTTGATTAACAACTCCCGGAAGCGTTAACATTCTATTGTATTAAACGTAAAATCTTAATATTTAGTTTCATTCCGGCAGCAGCTGCCAGTACCAGTCTCCGTATTTGCCCATGGAATACACGATTGCATCCGCTCCGGTGATGCCGGAACCCAACGCGACCCAGTTTGAGCCATCCCACCGCGCTATATTATTAACGCCTACGCTTCCCGAAGTGGAGAATTTCCCGCTCGCATAGAGAGTGTTATTGAAATTGAAGAGGAACCGGACAACGCCGTCAAAACCCGACCCCACCGCCTGCCACGAAGTTCCATCCCATTTAGCAATATTATTCGCGTTAACTCCGTTCATCGAGTTAAACCTTCCTGCAACATAAAGTTCGTCATTGAAAACAAGCATGGAAAATATCCTGATCGAATCGTAGCTGGTAATCCCCGCACCGGCAACCGGTAGCCAGCGCTCAACGGAAGAATTCCATTTCGTCAGATAGCTCATGTTCAACGCCGTATCCTGGAACGAACCTCCTGCATACAACTCATCTCCATATACTGCTAATGAATAAATTGTCGCGGGCAACCCGTTGCCAACGGATTCCCACTTATCGGTTCGCTTCGCGATATTATACACCGGCGCATTACTCGCCAGGTCAAACTTTCCGGCGGCAATGAAGTTATTGTGGAAATAAGAAACCGCGTAAATAGGACCGTTCATTCCCGTTCCCAACCCGCTCCAGCTCGAACCCGTGAAGACGCCAATATTATTAAAAGCGTTCCCCAGCTTCGCAAACCTGCCTCCTCCATACAGCTGCCCGTTGGTGTCAATCATGGTATAAAGCGCTTCATTAACGCCCGGCAGCGAGCCTACAATCGTGCTAAAATTCTTATTATCCCATGCCGTAACCGTGTTTTCGCCTCCGATAAAAATGCGTTCAAAATATTTTCGCAGCGAATAGACCGGGGAGCTAATCCCTCCTCCTACTGTATTCCATGTTGTTCCGTTCCATCGCGCGATATTGTTCACCCCTGCTGATCCTGCAATGCTAAATGATCCTCCCGCATACAATTCATCGCGGAAATACGTCTTCACGGAATTCGAATATGCCGTAAAATTCAACGCGGAATATAAATACACCCTGAACGTATACGTACTGTGTCGCTGATACGAGAACGAGAGCGTTGTAGAAGTGATATGTCGCGGCACATCCTTAGCGGGTGTGAAATTTCCATTATCCGTTTGCCGCTCAATCCTGAAGAACGAACCCCACTGCGCGTTATCTCTCCATTGCAATTTCACTTCATCATCATTGACAAAGATTACTTCAAGATTATCAGGCGCCGGGTAGATTAACGGAGTCGAAATTGTTTCTGAAAAATCGCTCAAATTGATTCTTGAACGCGCGCGGATTTTAAATGAGTACGTTTTAAACGTCTGGTATTTTGCGACGTTCCACACCCCCGTATCTCGTAATACACCGGGGGCAATGACTTTCCGTTCAAACGGTTCATCATTGGTAGTGGTGTAAATGTCATAATAGAGTGCAAAGTGATTCGGATCATCCCACGCTAGACGCATCGTATCTTCATTCATATAGAGAATACGTAAATTGGTCGGCGCTAAGAACTGAATTTTTTCCCACACGATATTCGAGTATTCGCTTTTCCGTTCGCCTAATAACGCCCGGATGCGGTAATAAAACGTGCTGTCATGCTTAAACGAATCTACCACAATCACATTGTTGGAATCCGCCCCGACAATCATGCGCTGGACAAAATTGACGCCGTCGCGGCTCTGCTCGATTTCAAATCCGGTTTCTACGCTGCTCACGTCGCGGAAGCTCAACACCGCCGCGGTGTCATTGATAAACGAAAGGTTAAGGTCATACGGCTTCAATAAAAGGATGCGTGCAATGACAACAGGCGAGGTAGAAACATTTCCGTCAGCGTCGTACGCCTTTGCATAGAGCGTGTGAAGACTGCTATCGGGGAGGTTTTTAACGTTCCAGTACCATCGGTACGGAGGACTGAAAAAAATGCGGTTTGGCTCTAACGTATTGTTGACATACAGTTCTACACGAACAATACCTTTATCATCCGTTGCCCCGATATCCACAACCGTGCTATCAACAATATCAACCGTGCCTGCGAAGGAAGTGATAGCAACCACCGGAATGGGAGGAACAGGCTCAGGCCCTTCATCTTGACATCCTACTATGAAGAGTAGAAAGACTATTAGCGCACCAAGTATTTTTTTCATAGTTTTAATTGAAATGCTCTGATTCGATTCGTGAGAGATTCTGAGAAATCTTTTCAGAAAAATGACCGCAAATGATGGTTATTGTTTG
>SCUC01000615.1 GCA_004322375.1 Bacteroidota bacterium | reverse complement strand
CCGAATTCACTTTATAGCTCGGCATAAATAACGCATACGTGAAAGGATTTCTTGTCGTGAATGTACGGGAGGGGGTATTCGCATCTTCAACGCCTCCTTCAAGCATGCTGTATCCTAACGCGCAATAGAGCGCAGCGTCATCGGTTGTTTTCAAGGGAAAACGGCAGTACGCTTCCACGCCGAGATTATTTTTAACCTCGTCAACATCGCCGGAATAGACCATCACGCCGGGCGCCACTCCGATTGTTGTAGCATCGGGAAAAGTTGCTTCTTCTTGCCTGTACTCAGCCATTTGCCCATAGACTGAGATTGAAAGAAGTTGAAATAATACAATGAACATAAGAGGGAGAAAGAATTTATTCTTCATAGCTCGCCGCATCTAATAGTTGATATTCTTGATTCTGAAAGCCGATAACAAAACGGGAAGAGGCAGTAGTATCTCCCGTCTATCATCGCAAGGGTATAGACTTAAACCGTTACACTGCAGAATAACGGTTTCAATTGCAAGAAGATAGGAGATTCCCCAATAAAAACCAACCTAAATCGGTAAAATTATTTCTCTTCTTTTTTTTTATTATATTTATAGCGCATAGACGATTCCAAAGTTCTTTTAAGGAAACTGTTCGAAAACCCGCGCACATCGTCATTCTGAGTCCCGCCCGCGGGACGAAGAATCTCTGCACCTTAAATACACTATGATTTTGGAGTTTGGAAAATTCTTCTCTACGAGCCGTAGGCACTCCGCTTCGCTCCGTTCAGTCAAAGACTCGTAGAGAATGACACCAAGGGTACTTTTCAGATGGTAACGTAAAGTAATTCTGCAATGAATGAATCGTCAATTGTCAATGTTTCTGGGCCCGTAGCTCAATTGGATAGAGCATCAGCCTTCTAAGCTGAGGGTTACGCGTTCGATTCGCGTCGGGCCTACAAACAAAAAAAGGGCAGATTTCTCTGCCCTTTTTCATTTCTACGGTCTATCCTGCTACCTTACTTCCAGTTCTTCAAAATCCCTAACAAGAAATTCCAGAACTTCTCAACGGTATCAATATAAATCTTCTCGTCGGGCGAGTGAACGCCTTCAAGAGTCGGTCCAAACGAAACCATATCCATGCCCGGCACGCGCTCTCCGATAATGCCGCATTCAAGTCCTGCGTGAATCGCTTTCACAGCCGGTTCCTTCTTGTATAGAGATTGATACGTCTGCTTCGCCAGCTTCAAGATTGGAGATTGGAGATTCGGTTTCCATCCCGGGTACCCGTCGGAATTTTCAACTTTTGCACCGCCAAGATTGAAGACGGCAGATACCATATCAACCGCTTCCCTCAGCTCCGATGCGACCGAGCTGCGCTGACTTGTCGCCTGCACAATTGCTTTATTGGTCGTTGTAATCACCGCCACGTTGGTTGATGTTTCAACGAGACCCGGAATGTCCGCGCTCATTTTTAAAACACCGTGAGGTAATCCCATCAATGTTTGGGTCAGCTTCTTTTGCTGTGCGAGTTTTATCACCTTTCCTTTTTTCTTCCCGTTTGCCGCATCCAATGTAACCGCTAAATCAGGCTCGACCGAAGATAGCTCTGCGCGCATCGTCGTATTCATTTCTGCAACTGCCGCTTTTGCCTTTTCTAATTTTGCTTTTGGCACGAACAGTTCTGCGACACACTCACGCGGTATTGCATTTCGTTTGTTTCCACCATTGATTGTCGAGAGCCGGCAGCCTAACGCAGTCAATTCGATCAACACACGATTCATAATTTTTATTGCATTGCCTCTCCCTTTGTCTATTTCCAAACCTGAATGACCGCCGCGCAAGCCTTTGACGTTCAACGTCGCTGCGACCGAACCGGCAGGCGCGCTTTCATAATCAACCTTCCACGTTGCCGTCGTATCTCTGCCGCCGGAACATCCGACATACAACGCGCCTTCTTCTTCAGAATCCAGGTTCATCATTGTTCTGCTTGCGACAAGGTCGCCGCTCAGGTTGCTCGCGCCGGTAAGACCGGTTTCCTCATCAATGGTAAAGAGCAATTCAAGCGGTCCATGCTCAAGCGATTTATCTTCTGCGATGGCAAGCATCGTCGCAACGGCAATGCCGTTATCGGCGCCGAGTGTCGTTCCGTTCGCCATCAAAAAATTTCCCTTTCGGACAAGCTCGATCGGGTCTTTCATAAAATCATGCTGCACGTCGGCATTCTTCTCACACACCATGTCGAGATGTCCTTGCAGGCAAAGACTTGCATTTTTTTCTCTCCCCGGAGATGCAGGTTTCTTAATCAAGACATTGCCGAACTTATCTTTCTTTGCCGATAAGCCAAGCTTTTTTGCCGAATCAAGCATGTATTGAATTATTTTTTCCTCATGCTTCGATGGTCGCGGGACTAATGCGATCTCAGCAAAGTATTTCCAAACAAGCGGTGGTTTCAGTCCTTGTATTGCGGTTGACATAATAATTTCTCCTGTGAATAAATATTTTTAATTATAAAAGTCTTCGTTGTTTTTCTAAACCCAATTTTCCCCGGATAAATCGTCTTACTTTTTTCACTGCAGAAATTGCAGGCATTACTTCTGAAAGAAGTACGTCATCACCCGGATCTCTAAATTCGACTGCGAAAGGATCGAGAATTGTAAGTAACGGAGAAAGAAGCTTAAATTCAGCATCAATGTCTATGCAAAGCGGTAAAAGTTCTCTCACCATCGCGTGGGTTTTTGAAAAATGAACATTGTTTTCCACTAAAAATGCTTTCAGATATTTTCCGCGTATTGCTGGCATGCAAAGCAAGTTAAGTGTGCTGTTTTCTTCAATCGTTTCTTCGAGAGGAGCACTGCTCCTTCATAATCGCCTTCGGCTTTCTCAACCCAGGGTATTGCATCATCGTGCATACAGCACTTTCCGTCACGTGCGATTTCTTGCACAAACCAATCTCTACCGGACCGAGCCTTTTTGACCTGTTCTGGGGTTCTCACGACTATATCAATCCCGAATCCTCTTGAAGTGATAAAGCGATTAAGGCACCGAACTTTCTCTGGCGCGCTCCCCTCCAACTCCGTAACGACGAAAATATCCAGGTCACTCTCTTCGTTCTGCTTCCCCCTCCCGTATGACCCGAAGAGAATAACAAGCTGAGGGTCGCACGCCTTCACAATTTCTCTCGTTATCTTTTGTATGGTTCGTTGAGCAATCATCCTGTAACGCTTAAATCGAACGTCAAAAATTTATCATGCGAAAGCTGGGTAACAAACTTTCCAACACGTTCATACTTCGGGTCAAATTCTTCTCCGAATTTTGTCTTCATCTTTTCCGATATATCCAGCACAGTTGTATTCCCGTCGCACAAATTCCAGAAATAACTTCCTATCTCATCGAGCTTCACCTTGATATACGGCTTGGGAAGTTTGGGTTGCAACCACGTTGCCAATAACCCTTTCCGAAATTTGGGAACAAGGAGAACGACAATGTCGTTCCCCTCATGTTCCCATTGAAGATTTCGTTTCGGTTTTAATTCTAAAAGATTGACTTGCGCTTCTTGCTTCTTCGCCATGAAAAATGGTTTTCCTTTTGAATGTGCAATAATCCATGCTCTAGCGATGGGTTTGATACTCATCGCTATTCCTCTCCCCTCACTTGCATTTGCAAGGAAAGGAGCTTGGGATGGGTTATTAATTACATCACTGCTGTCGGCGGCGCAGGCTCATCAGGCGCACCGGCATTGTTAATCGGTATCTTTATAAGAATCCAACCGATAATAAGAAGCACAACAAAGCTGATTGCCAACGATAACTCGCTTGCCAGCGAGAAGAGCGATACTTCAAAGAACGCGAGCGCTGCAAACAACAATCCTATTAACGCTTCACCGGCAATTAACCCGGCAGCAAGCAGCACTCCGGTATTTTCCACGCGAGCCTTCTGTGCATCGTTATGGCTTTTCGCCGCATTAATTTTATCAACGATACCCTTGAGGATTCCGCCGATAAAAATTGCAAACGTTGTTTCAAGCGGTAAATACATTCCCACGCTAACAAGCATCGGGCTGCGCACCTGCATGGCGATAAATCCAAATCCCATCAACATACCGACAATAATAAGGGGCCACGCCATCTGTCCGCCAACGATTCCCTGCGAAAGCAAAGCCATCAAGCTCGCTTGCGGCGCGGGAAGCTTCGGACCTCCAAAGCCACCCTCATACGGGGGGTTCGCCATCTTGCCGGCGTTAATATCTCCTTGTTGCAAGACTACTAACGGGAGGAACATCACCAATGAAGCTAAACCAACGCCAATCAAATCGCCGATTTGCATTCTCCACGGCGTGCCACCGAGAATATGTCCAACTTTTAAATCCTGCAACATCTCGCCTGCTACTGCCGCCGAGACGCATACTACACCTGCAACGCCAAGCACGGCGGCAACCCCAGGATTACCTTCCATACCAAGCGCGACCATAAGAATTGCAGCGACAAGCAGCGTCGAAAGTGTCAATCCGCTAATCGGGTTATTGCTGGAGCCAATCATCCCAACGAGATAGCCCGATACCGCTGCAAAGAAAAATCCTGCAATAATCATTACTACGGTTGCAACAAGAGCAGCAAAAATATCCTGGGCAAAGAAATTGTAAATGAAGAACGTTGCAATTGCAGTCAGCCCGATTCCAATCATAATCCACTTGAAGCTAATGTCCTGCTCGGTTCGGATGGCTACATGCTCGCCGGTCGCGGCTTTTTTCACGTCGCCGATCGAGCGTTTGATTCCAGTGATTAGGCTTTTTCTCATTCTGAATAAGGTAAAGCCCGCGCTCACTAACATCCCGCCGATGGCAATCGGTCGAACGATGTATTTCCATACGTTGGTTGCCATGCCTAACCAATCATCGCCCGTCGGGGTCTGACCCGCATTATTTACCAACCACATCTCTAACAAATCCGGCGCAAGGAAATAGGTAAGAATTGGAACAAATAATCCCCAGGCAAGCAGACCGCCGCTAAAGTTTAACGAGGCAAGCTTTGGTCCGATAATATATCCTACGCCCATGTAAGCAGGACTGATGCCCGGCGTGCTGAGAACAAGCCCGCCATCGTACGTCATCTTGGAGCCGATAATTAACTTTTTATCAACGAACGTTTTCAGGATAAGCGGGAACGAAACAAACTTTTGCCACGCGGTGGCAAAGAACCCTACCTGTCCGAGCGATTGAATTACAGCTCCAACGCCCATCGCTCCGAATAAGAATTTCGCGCCCGTGCCGCCACCTCTTCCTGTTTTATGAATTTCCGCTGCTGCAACAGATTCAGGAAAGGGAAGCTCCGCATCTTCCACCATTACACGACGAAGCAGCGCAACAAACATAATACCAAGCACGCCTCCGGCAAGCATGATTGCCGTTGCTTGAAGATAATGAGCGGTTGTTGCAAACTCAGTCCAGATACCCGCGATAAAAAAAGCCGGCAGGGTGAAAATTGCTCCCGCCGCAACAGATTCTCCTATAGAGCCAACTGTTCGGGCAAAATTCTCTTCGAGAATATTCCCCTTTAATACTTTTAATATTGCCATCCCGATGACTGCCGCCGGATAGGTCGCGGCAATCGTCATTCCTGCTTTTAGACCTAAATATGCGTTTGCCGCGCCCAGCACGACGCACATCACCAGCCCGATGAAAAGAGCAGGAATCGTAAATTCCTTCATGCTCGTTTCCGCAGGAACATAAGGTTTAAATGTTGGTTTTGAATCAGCCATTGAGTTCTCTCATGTAATGTGAGTGAATAGTTAGTTAATTACTTTCAGTTTACAGTCTTCTGTTTCCTGTCTACTGTTTACCGTTCTTAAAAAAAAGTCGTATTTTTATTTCTATGATTTTGTATGAAATAATTACGTTTTGAATTTCAACCCTCTTACAGTAGAGGTGTTCAGATACTTCATTAGACCGCTAATCATTTTTGATGTCTCATCCGTAAGTGCATAAAGATTATCAAATTGAGTTTTATCAATATATCCGAAATCTATAGACCTATATATTTGTGATTTGACCTCGCCGCATGAACCTTTTGCAATTCCAAGGAATTGGACAAATTCCTTCCTCCCTCCGCGTTCAAATCCTTCAGCAATATTATCCATAACCGACCCGCTTGAACGAAGAATTTGAGTTTTTAATGCAAAGTCTTTAGCAAACTTTCCTGTTTCTGTCACCTTAAAAATGAGCGCGCTTAGTTCTCTAGCCTTTTGCCATGCCGTGATATCCTCAAACTTCGTAAACATTGCCATAACACTAAAATTAAAAACTATAACTAAAACACGGAAACAGAAAACTGGAAACAGGAAACTACCTCGAGTTTCTCGAAAACAACGATTTAAAAACCTGCCCCGCGACATTAGGATTTTCCTTAAACCGTCGTATGGAATACCGATACCATTGTTTACCAAACGGAACATATACCCTTATACGATGTCCGTCTTTTAATATCCTGGAGCGTAGCTCCGGTTGCACCCCGAGCAACATTTGAAATTCATACTCATGTTTTTGAAGGTTCATCGCTTTGATGAGCTTATACGATGATTCCACAAGCTCTCTGTCGTGCGTAGCGATGCCAACGTACGCCTTTTCCTTAAGCATCGTCTCCACGACGCGCATAAAATTGTTATTTATTTCCCTCTTCTCCTTAAATGCAATTTCAGCCGGTTCGATATAAATCCCCTTGCACAACCTGAAGTTCTTCAATCCCTCATTCATCATAGAAACGGCATCATGCTCCGTGCGGTGGAGGTACGCTTGAAGAACAATCCCGGCATTATCAAACTGTTTCCGGATTTGTGTATATACCCAAATTGTATCATCTGTGCAAGTAGAATCCTCCATATCAATCCTGACAAAATTATTTCGCTCCTTCGCTGCTTGAACGATTGAACGAACAGTTTCAAAGCAAAAATGCTTATCCAGTTTTAACCCCAATTGTGTCAGCTTGATTGACACGTTGGAATCTAGCTTTTCCTTTTCAATCGTTTTAATAACCTCGACAATAAGGTCAGCTGCTTGTGTCGCTTCGTTCCGATGCGAGATACTTTCGCCTAACACATCCAGCGTCGCCATCATCCCCTGGCTGTTCAGCTTCTTGACAACGGCAACCGCGCCCGAAATTTCTTCTCCGGCAATATAACGACTGGCAAATTTTCTAACAATAGGTTTGGGAACAAAGGGAACTGCAGCAACGACAAGCTTATTGAAGGGGTTCATAGTATGTACTCAAATCATTTGGTAACAAATACCGAAAAAGTGGACTGCATCAGTGAAGTGAGTTGACATTTTTTGATTGGCGTATCAGGAAGGTTACAACGTGTTAGATTACTTTCCCTGTGGAAATAGTGTGGTTCTGGTTTAGCGGTACTCGATAACATAGTAATTGCGTAAATTACATTTAAGGTTTTTATCAGAATTCAAAAGTGTGAAAATATACCCAACTTTCAAGGCAAATCCAAAGAAAATCATCCCCAAATCATATTTACCAGTACCACCGATACCACAATTGAAACTACATCCGCAATAATGCCCGCAGGAACAGCCTGACGAGTCCGCGTGATGCTTACAGAGCCGAAATAAACCGCTAAAACATAAAACGTTGTCTCACCGCTTCCCATCATTACGGCGACCATCCTCCCGACTACAGAATCAGCCCCGTTCGCCTTCATAATTTCCGACATCACTCCAAGCGCGCCGCTCCCTGATAGCGGACGTATCAACGCCATTGGCAACGCCTCCGCGGGCATCCCTATCAATTTAGTCACAGGAGAAAGAACCGTGAACAACATATCCATTGCCCCACTTGCGCGAAAAATCCCGATTGCAACCAACATCGCGACAAGGTAGGGAATAATCCGTATCGCAACGTTAAATCCCTCCTTTGCCCCCTCTACAAAAGCAGAATAAACTTTCACTTTTTTTATCGCCCCGTAACCAACAATAAAAATTACCAATCCCGGAATCGCTATAACTGAGAGTGTTTGAATTATATCTATAAAAGTCTTCATCATAAAAAGTAACTTTGAGTTTAATAAAAAGCTCTGAGCGGTGAGCGCTGAGCAGTGAAAAAATTACAATGATTTTGAAAATGCCATAATTCTTCTGCTAATTTCTTCTAGCTGATTTACGTAATCAATTTTTAGATTTACGTCAATGTAGTTTCGGCGATGGCAAATAAAAATAATGTTAGCCGTTTCAGAAACAGATCTATGAGCATAATTTAGAAATTGCTTAAACTCATGTTTTGATGTACTTCCGGACCCTTCTGCAATATTATTAGTTATGGACATAGCTGCCGAACGTAGTTGTTCTGCCCATCTATATTTCTTCTTCAGTTCTAGCTCGTCTGACAAATCATAAAACCTATCAGTAACTTCTGAAGCTTTTTGCCAAACCTCAAGTTTCTCAAACCTGAACATATCCTACCTTTCTTTTAATAAGAAATAACAATCTATTAATAATTCTCCATAACAAACTCTTATACTCACACTCTACCACTCATAGCCCACTGCTCACCGCCCACTACCCACTGCTCACCGCTCACTGCCCACCGCCCACTGCCCACCGCTCACCGCCCACCGTCATCACTCCAACTGCCTCCTAAACACCGGAAGCTTCGCCAGCAATTTAACGACTATTACCCCTACAGTTGTGTTGATAGTAGTTGCAAAAATTACAGGTCCAAGAATATCTGTTGGATTTGATGAACCCGCAGCAGCGCGAAGAGCAATCACTGTCGCAGGTATAAGCTGTACACTGCTCGTATTGATGACAAGAAACGTGCACATCGCATCGGTTGCTGTTCCTAACTTTTTATTGAGCTTGTTCAACTCCTCCATCGCTTTCAAACCGAATGGCGTCGCCGCATTCGCAAGCCCGAGCATATTGGCAGAGATATTCATAATCATTGCCCCCATGGCAGGATGTTCAGCAGGAACATCCGGGAACAATCGCGTTGTTACCGGCTTCAGCAACGCCGCGAGTTTGGCAACAAGTCCCGCCTCTTCGGCAATCTTCATAATACCCAGCCATAAAGCCATAATGCCGATAAGACCGATAGCAAGCTCTACTGCTACTTTCGCGTACTTGATAATGCCATCGTTCGTAACTTGATTGAGCCTGGTAAATTTTACGTCGTCAAATGAAACCAGCGCGGAAGAACTATTCCCTTCAAAACGAATTTTTGCCAGTAAGTATTCCGGATTTCGTTGCGCTTTAAAAATTTCCTTCCATAATGCAGGCGTTCGCTCATCAACTACAATATGAAGCGCACCCTCTGTTTTAGAACTCCCCATAATCAGTTCCGCCTTTTGGGAAACTGTTCCCGGAAAAGAATACTTCTCGCCATACGCAGTTCTGTAATTCTCTGCCGGCATTGAAATGTTGACTTGATAACGTTTATTCGGTTCAAGGGAAGAGGGTTGTAGCTGTTCGAGCAACACCATGACTTCTTTTCCGTTCTTGAATGTATCATTTGAGATATCGCCGATATCGCTGCCGAGCGCAACGATAACGCCAATGACTATCAAAGCAAGCCAAATGTAATTGAGCATAATAATAGTTTCGAATAATGACTTTAATTGATTGTTCTTTGAAAACGCCTCTTAAACGATGGGATTCAAGAAACTGACCGAAAACCCTTCGCAGTTTATCATTCTAAGGTCAAGCAACTGCAAACCTTTGTTATTCATTATTGATGACAAACTATGTACAGGCGATTACTTTACCTCTACCCATCCCGCTAACTTGTAATGAATTTTCGGGAATCCGTTTTGCCCTTCCCTACTGCGTAGGGAAGGGATAGGGATGGGTAAAGTAATGAAACCACCACTGTCAGCCTTCTACTGCTAACAGAAAAATACATGTCATTAGCAGTCCGCCTCGGCGGAAGAAGAATCCAAGCCCTCAATATTAAGATCTCTGGATTCTTTCTACGAACCGTAGGTCGCCCCGATAAATCGGGG
>SCUC01000614.1 GCA_004322375.1 Bacteroidota bacterium | reverse complement strand
AAAACAGTCGTCGGGTTGAACGGGTTAGGATAGTTCTGACCTAAGCTGAAGGTTTCAGGTGTCAGGTTCATGCTGTGCTGTTCCGGAGGCGGGGGCGGCATCAATGAACTTGGAATTATTTTTATTCGCTGTTTCGATTCAAGTGTTGTAGATGAAAGAATAAGCGAGCCGCTGCCGGACACATTTACCCAGTATCCTTTGCCCGGCTTGATCGTGTCAACAATGAAATATCCTCGATCGTACCCATAGAAATTTGAAACAAACATTTCCGGCGGTATAGAGAGAATGTCCTTTACCGGAACCGCTTGAGAAATAGACCCGATGAGATTCCATCCCGGTATAACGGCAGCAGTATCTGTTATTCGTACAGTCCCGTAGATGTTCGCGTTTCCGGCTGAACCGAATTTAAGCCAGTACCCTTTTCTGTTGGCAAGCGTCTCCGCCGATACGTATGCGCTTCCGTTATAGAAAAATGCCTGAGAAGTCGAAGCGGAAAACAGGGCAACTCTTCGGAAATCGGATACGGTGAGCGGCACGGAGAGCAAATTCCATCGGTCATCGTATTCTACAGAAAGGGAAATGGAACCTCCCGCCGTCATAAATTTCCATGCTGAAGACCATGC
Source organism: Bacteroidota bacterium (assembly GCA_004322375.1). GTDB lineage: Bacteria > Bacteroidota > Ignavibacteria > UBA10030 > SZUA-254 > FW602-bin19. The sequence continues at coordinate 3,250 of SCUC01000614.1, read as the reverse complement.
GGATGTATCCGCTCCGCTAATAGAACGCAATCTCCAGTAATGCCATGTTGCGGTGGGGAGCTCGAAAAGATTGTAGAACGATTGCGCGATTCCCCCGTTATTATAGACAAAGCTCGTGAACCCGGAATCGTAAGCAATCTGAAGGAAAAATGATTGCGCGCCGCAAGGACGCTCCCAGGTTAACGTTGTTACCGTAGGAATATTGTACGCGCCATTGGCAGGGCTTGTCAGCGTTGGAGCGGAGAGCGCTCCCGTTCTTGTCGTAAAGCTGCGCCGGCTCGACCATCCGCTTGTGCCATAGCTATTGGCAGCGTTGACACGCCAGTAGTATTTGGTGAGCGGAAGCAACGCAGGAACGGTGATCGAAGTTCCTGTATGATTGCTTGAGTCGAACACGGTTACGACGAATAATGAATCGGTCGAGACCTGGATTCTGTATGAAGTCGCTCCCGACACTGCATTCCATTGTAATGTTGGAGTAAGAGGAATGCATGTCGTATCGTTTGCAGGTCCCGCAAGCGAAGGAGACGAAGGCTCCCCTCCCCATGTTCTGAATTTCCAGGTGGACGACCATGCGGAAGTATCCCCTCCATTCACGGAGCGTAATCTCCAGTAATGCCATGTCGCGGCGGGAAGCTCAAATAGACCGTATGAGGTTCCGGTTATCCCACCGCCGCTAAAGAACATGCTAGTAAAGTTCGTATCGTAAGCGATTTGTAATATGTATGATTGCGCCCCGCAAGCCCGTTCCCAGTATAATGTTGTTGATGAAGGAATGCCTGTCGCGCCGTTAAGCGGGCTTACTTGAGAAGGAGCAAGCAGTGTTCCCGCTCCTGTGGTAAAATGAACGACTGTTGACCATGCGCTTGTTCCTGCAGTATTCGTCGCGTTTGCCCGCCAAAAATATTTCGTTGATGGAGCTAACCCGGCAACAACAATTGAAGTGGAAGTAATGCCGCTTGAATCGAGGAACGTTGTCCCGAATAGCGAATCGGTCGAAACTTGAATTCTGTATGAGGTCGCGCCTTCCGATGTACTCCATTGCAACGTTGGATTCAATGCAATACAGCTGGAATCATTTGCAGGAGAAACCGGTACCGGCGGCAATGGAGTGGTCGCTGGTGAACCATCCCAAATTGCAAAATAGCGGGAAGGCTTGACGCCTGCATTTAAGAAGATGCCTCCGACATAAAGTTTTCCCGTATTGCTAACGGTAAGAGCCTTTACCTCATTATCCACTCCGCTTCCCAATGACGACCAGGAACTTGTGGAGTCGTTCCACAGGGCAATATTACTAACACTGACCCCTCCGGCTGTTGCAAGCATCCCTCCTACATAAATATTTTTGTTATTAGCTGCTATTGCGTTCACAATTCCACCGCCATACCAGCTCACGCCCGTACCAAGCGCTGACCATGTATTGCTCGTGCTATTCCACTTCGCAATGTTGAGCGCGCTTACTCCACCGGCGTTCTCAAATGTTCCACCAGCGTAAACGTCATTCCCGCTTACTGCTAAGGCATACACCCGGTAGTCCGTTCCGTTGTTTGGACCACTCCCTAACGTAGTCCAATTCGTCCCATCCCACCGGGCGACATAATTTGCCGGAATCCCTCCCGCCTCAGTAAAGTATCCACCTACATAGACAAATGAATCTGTTACAGCGATTGCCCTTACCTCGCCATTAACTCCTGCTCCTAACGCTGACCAGCTTGTTCCATCCCAACGTGCAATTCTGCTGGCAGGAGTACCTCCTGCCGTCGTGAAATCTCCTCCGGCAAATAGTTCAGTCCCACGAATTGCAACCGCGTTGACAGCAAATCCTCCCGTTAACCCGCTTCCTAACGCCGACCATGTGCCGGCTTCAATATCCCACTTCGCTATATTGTTAACGGGCAAACCGCTTGCGTTCACTATCTGACCTGCAGCATAAAAGTCAGAAACTGTTGATGCCGTTGCATAACAAAAATACATGATGCCGCTATCTAACGGATTCCACTCACCGCCGGAAAATTTTGTTACCTTGTTGGAAAACTTTGCATAACGGCTTGAAAATTGACCTCCGACAAAAACATCGTCGGGATGACCCGGACGAACTGATATAGAATAGACATTGCTGTTCAAGCCCTTTCCCACCGCATGCCATCTGCCTTCCGTAGTATTCCAGCGCGCGATGTTATACATGTTCACGCTATCTGTTCCGAAAAATAAGCCGCCGGCGAAAATATCGGTCCCCTTTTTTGTCATTTGAACTGCAGTACCACTCGTGGGATAATCACTGTATAACCCTGCTCCAAGAGAGGTAACAGAATACGTGAGAGGATCAAGCCGGGCTACATGAGCCACCGACGTTCCATTGACCGTATTGAACGCACCCGCGAGATACAGGTACGTGCTATCATAGAGAAAATCACTAATCATCCAATCCGTTCCTGTTCCGACCGGGTTCCAGTTCGTTCCATCCCATCGCGCGAGATTATGAACCATGACAAAGTCTCCTACCCAGCCAAATTCTCCCCCGATGTAAAGGTCATCGCCAATAAACACCATTGTATTAATCGAGGGAGCAGTTGAATTCATCACGCCTCCATTCATCGGTTGCCAATGTGTTCCATCCCAAACTACAATGTGGTTGACGGTAACGCCGCCGGCATTAAAAAAAACTCCTCCGGCATAAATGATTCCGTTGTGAACAACAATTTCCCGCACCTCACCGTGAATGTCATCGCCGACGCCTGAACCGAGCGAATCCCAGATTCCCGTTGTAAGGTTATAACGCGCTATTCTGTTCGCGGGAACGCCTCCGATAGTTCTGAAATGACCGCCTGCGTATAAATAATTTCCGTCTATCGCTATCGTGTTAACGATATTATCGGCGCCCGTTCCTAATGCTGACCATGAGCTTCCGTTCCATTTCGCGATACCATTGACGGTATCGGTTCCTGCGACTCTAAAATTTCCACAAACATACAGGTCGGTTCCGTGGGCAATCATGTTAATAGGGGTAACGCCGATGGTCGTAAATGGATAGCTTACCGTTAATCCATCTCCAAGGGATGAGTAGCTTCTACCGTCCCATTTTGCAATATGATTGATCGTCGCCCCGCCGATAGTTGTGTATTCACCGCCAATGTACACATCGTTCCCAAGTACTGCTAATGCCCATACGGTATAATTAGTCCCTATATCGCAAAACCGGTCATCCCATTTTTCGTCGCCGGGAGCCATCGGCATTCGATGTGGCGCGTTG
>SCUC01000613.1 GCA_004322375.1 Bacteroidota bacterium | reverse complement strand
CTCCGGCTTCAGCATTGGTATAACTCGGAATTTTTCTGGACTGCCGGCAGGCTTACATTTAAAATGTTCGCAGTGTTTCAAAATCCCGACGCGCTTGATGTTGATGAAGAGACACTCTGGAAACGTATTGCCAGCCTTCGAACAGAATTGGCAATATCTGGAATGAACGAGAATGAAATTATCAGGATGCTTGAACAGGAAGGACTGATTATCTCGAAGAAAGGCGGTTACACCGATGGCTGTCTCGCCAGCGGATTTACCCGCGTGGCTAACAATGAATGGAACGCGTATCTTGTGTGCGATTTTCTTTTGAAGGCTTCTGCCATCCTGCCGTCATGTACGCTTACCGTTCGTGACGATGGGGCATTCATCAAGCCCGGAACAATTCAACTACAAGACGGGAAGGTGCTTGTTTCTGTTCATGACAACGATGCACGAAATCGGATAGCCGCAATGGTTGACAACAGAAGCATTTTTTCTATTGTTGACTCTGCTAAATATGATAATCTTCCTGCGTATAAAACAACGGTGAGTAAATTTAACGAGCTCGAAAAGGATGAACAACGTACAATCGTCTCCGATTGGAATTGGCTTGGGTTTGAGCAAAATTATGACAGGGATGGGGATGACGTGCAGGGGGAAAATTTGAATAAGAAGGTGGGGAAGTTTATACTTGTGCCGTAACCCCTCGAAGCGTTAAACTTACCTGTCTGTTTTTCCCCATAACCGTTTCATTATTTTTTGAAAATTTGAGGTTATTTCTTATTATATAGCTTAACCCTTTATTTCACCACGGATAACAGAGAGAAATCGCTGATTCGCGCGGATATAATGTCAATGATGCGTGTAAATGGAGCAATTTCAGTCATGTTCTCATCTCAGTGGATAAACGGTTAACACGAATTTTTTACTTCATAAACTATTACATAAAACAATGTACACTATACTTGTCACAGTTGAAATTATTGTTTCTCTTCTCTTGATTGCAGTTGTTTTAATGCAATCCAGCAAAGGGGGAGGTCTTGCAGGAACATTTGGCGGCGGCCAGGTCGGCGCGATGTTTGGCGTTCGCAGGGCTGCCGATTTTTTAAGCAAAACGACAACAATTTTAGCAGTTATCTTTTTTGTCATCTGCCTGGTTGTGAACATTTTCGTTCTCGATTCGTCAGGCGAGGCAGTTCAAAGTATTATTCAACAGGGCAACCCAACATCAGTGCCTGCTCCGGCAGCGCCCCGCACGGTTCCACCTCAACAGCAGCAACAGCAACCCCAGCAGTAAGATTCGTTCTGCGCCCATGGCTCAACTGGTAGAGCAGCTGACTCTTAATCAGCGGGTTGTAGGTTCGAGTCCTACTGGGCGCACAAATTTAAGCGATTTTATTGCAATAAACTGTAACTGTAGCGTAAATGTAGCAACTTATTTAGCAATTAACTGGAGTTGCTGGAGGTTCTTCCGGCTTTGCTCCAAACCTTTCTTTAATGTATCAA
>SCUC01000612.1 GCA_004322375.1 Bacteroidota bacterium | reverse complement strand
AAAGCACACTTGCTAACTGAGGATTATTCAAAGCAAAAATTTCAGCAACAGCCAGTGCTGCATTTTTGGGATTTAGTATCGTCATATTAGAAATCTTTGATGGGCTTTCTAAGGACGAGAGAAAATAATAGCCCCCCGGAGCATCTTTTCTAGGTGGAGGACAAGAAATGACAGGAGAAATAACATTTCCTTTTACAACACCGCTAAGGGCATCTGTCATCCCGGCAACTGTTACATAAATTATCTTTCCACCTGATTCATTGTAAGTATTTAAAAGTTCTAGGAGGGCTTCGGTTTGTTTATGAGCGGACATTGCAATAGTGTCATAATCTATTCCGTATCTTTCAAGTTCATCCGTGATGTTTTTGGAAAAGTCGCTATCAGACTTCGAGCCCATGATAATAACAGCTCTTTGTTCCTTGCGATTTTGCGCCTCAGTATTTAAAGGTCTATCTACCATGTTTGTTTGCAAGCCAACTCCTGATATTTGCAGCAATTTCCTGTTTTCTATCTCCTAACGCAGGAGCAAATTTCGACCTAGTTAATTGCTCGTAAGTGTAAATATAGCGCGCCCGGGCTTCGGTTACTATATCATCTGGAATTACAGGTGAAGGGCCTTCACCTTTATATCCTTGATAGACAAGCCAAAGACGTACAAATTCTTTGTCGTAAATGTCTTGTTCTTGCCCATTTCTAAGCCTTTCATCGTATGTGTCCTTTTTCCAATATCGACTGGAATCAGGGGTGTGGACCTCATCGATTAGAACTAACTCATTAGTTTCAAGGTCTCGCCCAAATTCATATTTTGTATCAACAAGAATCAGTCCCGCTTCGTCTGCAATTCTTCTTCCTCTGGCAAATAGAGCTCTGGAAATTCCTACTAGTCGGTCATACTCGCTCGAGGAAACAATGCCAGAATTTATTATTTCTTCTTGCGACATGTTTTCATCATGTCCCACTGCAGCTTTAGTTGTTGGGTCAACTATTATGTAGGGGAGAATCTCATTTTTCTTCATACCATCTGGCAGCGTCACTAATCCGAACTGACGTATTCCATCTTGATATCGTTTCCAATTTGATGTTGAAGTTGAACCGGTGAGATGTGCCCTAACAATCATCTCAAGCCCTATTCGTTCGCACTTTTTGACTGCCATAACGTTGGGGTCAATCACCTCAAGCATGTGATTCGGGATAATGTCCTTGGTTTTTTCAAACCACCATGCGGAGAGTTCTGTTAGTATTTGCCCCCGGTTTGGGACCAATCCCACCTGCCTATCAAATGCTGACAGGCGATCTGTGGCACCCAACAGAATAATATCTTCCCCGACAATAAAGACATCTCTTACCTTGCCTTGTTCTTTTTTTAAACCTAGTTCATCGGGCAATTCAATTGACTGAAGGGGGATTAAGGGAGCTTGGTTAACGAATTCATTACTCATACTATATTAGTCTTCAATCAAGATAACGGCTATAGGGGAAAAATGCAAGACCTAAGAAGTGATAACTACGATATTCCTAAAAAAACTTAAACTTAGCAGTATATCGAACCCATCGTTCTGACGTGTTATCTATTTCAGCGACTTCGCTTTTTTTCTCAATACCTGCGTGTTGTTCAAGAATTTCCGCGATTTTCAATCGAACGTTTTCAATATCTAGATGTTGTTTTTCTAAAGAGTGCTTCGAACTATGCCCATCTATCATAAGTGAAGCGTCGGTACACTTGTTGGCTTTACTTTCACGGTCCCATTCTTTAGCAGCATCTATTAATTGTACTTCTCCGGTGGTTAAATCAATATTTCGTATAATAAAACCTTTGTCGATTTGTTCAGCAAGTGTAACCACATACGCCAGATAATCATTTTCCTTGAAATAAGGAAGCACTTCTTCTTGAATAGTTTTTGCAAATTCTCTTGCATTACGCTCATAATGATGTTCAATTTCAGTACCACTTATTGTTTCAGCTGTCATAGCAAGTACTTATATCACAATGTTTTTGCAAACGCAATTAGGTTTTTAAAAAACTTGAGGCCATCGGGTTCTTTTTTGTTTCTTCTCCAATTGGGTTCGTGGAAAAACTTTACCGCATCCTCGAAATGCGGCATCATACCCAGAATCCTGCCTTTTGGGTCGCAAATACCAGCTATGGCGTGAAGAGAGCCATTCGGATTATCGGGATAATTTTGAGTTGGCAACCCAGTCTCAT
>SCUC01000611.1 GCA_004322375.1 Bacteroidota bacterium | reverse complement strand
GGAAAAGATACAGTTTCAGGATACCTGTGCCTTCCCGACCACAAAGGCGTATATCCTGCTGTGATTCTCATTCATGAATGGTGGGGCATGAACGACTGGGTCAAGGAAAATGCAAAAACATTTGCCATGCGCGGATATGCCGCGTTAGCAATTGACCTGTATCGCGGAAAAGTCGCTAAAACCCCGGATGAAGCCCATGAGATAATGCGCGGGCTGCCGGAAGATCGGACTTTACGCGATTTGAAAGCAGCATTTCAATATTTGAAATTACGTCCCGAGACGAATGACAACAAGATTGGCGTTATTGGCTGGTGCATGGGCGGGGGATATTCTCTTATGTCGGCTGTAAATATTACGGAGCTTTCCGCATGCGTTATTTGCTACGGAAGATTGGTAACCGATTCGACCTCCATTAACGCAATCAACGCTCCCCTTCTTGGCATTTTTGGCGAGGCTGACCGTGGGATTGATCCAAACGATGTCCGGCAATTTGAAAAAGATGCACGGGCGATGGGCAAAAACGTTGAAATGATTCTGTACCCCAACGCGCGCCATGCGTTTATGAACCCAAATAACGACGCAGGATATTCCGCCGCTTCTGCCAGCGATGCATGGAAACGCGTCTTTGAATTTTTCGATTCAACATTGACCAAATAACCTTACTCCGAAAAATGAAACAGGTTGTCTATTCCTTCTGGTTTAAATTAAAATCGTTTGTCGAACGATATCCGATTATCATAGCCGCGTCAGTAATTTATCTTTACTATTTGATTACTTCGCTGGATTTGTTTGAACACCTGGCACAGAAACGTACGTTCTTTGATTTTATTGTTCAGTTCGATTCACTGATATTGCTCTGGCTCGTCGCCGCCGCATTTCTTCAGGTTCTGAAATACAGAAAAGCGCATAAGAAAGAAGAAGAACGGCGCAGGGAAATGGAGCGCATCATTGACAGACAAAAAATCTACAAACAAATTGTCAACGATGTTACCATGCTTCTTCAGGATAGCGTCAATAATCCTCTTGCCGTTATTTCCGTTACAACGCAAGAGCTGCGCCGCCGTTATGAAAAAGATGATGATATGGTTCGATGGATTGGGAGAATCGAAACCTCAGTTGCTCGCATTAATGATACAATGCGAGGACTACGCGGCTACGAGGCGGAAAAAATGCTCGAGTCAACTACCCAAATCGTTATGGCAAAAGATGATGATGAATCATGAAATTGACGATGAAGTATTTATCTCCTAGTTTTTCCATGTAAAATACTTCTGGCTCATCTTTGGAACTACAAACCTCACCTGTACTGTCTCCATAGAATTTCTATGTTTTTCCTCAGCAATAGAGCAGCCTCTTTACTCAGCGCCGCCGGTTGTTCCTTCTCAATTTCTTCAAGGGCTTTGCCTATGATGAACTGAATCCTCGCGTTATCAGCTTTCTGAATTACCATCCGAATGATAGTAAGAATTCTAAGATATTTATCGCCGGTGGCTTTCTCCGAAATCCAGCCAAGCTCTTGTGCCTGCTTTACTTGGGAAGTTAGCGTATCGAGCAAAACATAAGGATTGAAAGGCACAGGTAATTCTTTGGGACCGATTGTAAAGCCCCTTACTGAGTTGTACAATAGATCTCTTTTATATGCGCTGCTTGGAATTTCCGCCTGACCTGCCGCGACAGGCTCTGGTCTAAATCCTTGCACCGAATATTGCACTATCGAAGGAACGCCTGCGCTTGTTAATCCAAATCCTTCTAATGTCTCCCCGGGTTTAAGCATATACGGCTGGTATAAATCCAACATATACCACGATCGTCCCGGCTGTAACAGATACGACTTTTGGTTTTCCCAAAACTTAGGACTTCTTGAAATGGCGTTCACTGCCGCGCCGGAGAGATGCATGACTCGAACGCGTTGTTTGCTGTCGGCGGAATTCGTCCATGTATATGAATAATCGTACACGCTGTCCTTCCACGTTACATCGCAACGTACAGCAACAGATAACCTGTTGGCAGGTAAAAATTCATCAGGTGGAACTTGCCGCACAGATTGCCACAAACCGTATGCTTTGCCATTCCAGCCGTATGTAACGTAAGGGCGGGTAGAAATAGAATCGCGCTCCAATGTTTTTAGAGTATCTTCTCTGTATGCCCGGAGCGCGACAAAATCGTTATCTCTTGTAAATATAAGTTGAAGTCGTCCCGTCGCTGTTTGAATAACTG
>SCUC01000610.1 GCA_004322375.1 Bacteroidota bacterium | reverse complement strand
GTCCCGTTTAGGGGACTTGAATACTGTAGTCCCGCTATAGCGGGATTTACGGCAACGCGGAGTGATTTTTTCATAAAACTCTTTGAGATGCGTAACATCAGTAATAAAAGAAAAAGGTTCTGTGCGTTATTATAGCAAGAAAAATTGGGACAAGCTCATTAGAGTTGATTTCCATGGCTCGAAAGAAGTCCCAACCGGTCCTTGTCATACCATATTGAAAACTGCTGGACTAAAAAATAATTAAGGAACATATTATGATTCAATTAGATTATTCACTCATTATCGAAGCAACAGAAGAACCGGATTATTTTGGATTTTATTCACCGGACCTTGAAGGTTTTACCGGAAGCGGACATTCCATAGAAGATTGTCTTTATCAAGCTAAATGGGGTATGATAGAACATGTAAATACTCTTAAAGAACAAGGCTTACCCGTTCCATCCAAAAGTAAGAACCCTAAAATCATTGTTCAAAACGAAGATATTTCTGTTCCTGCTTAATAACAACATGTCCCCAATCCCCCACGAATCCGCTTCCCTTCACGTTTCCGGTGAAGCGGTCTATGTTGACGACATGCTTGTCAACGAGCAATTGCTTGTCGGGCGAGTTGTCTGTAGCCCCCACGCGCACGCGAAAATTACATCGTTTGATCTGAGCGATGCGAAAAACGTTCCGGGCGTTCATGCCGTGCTGTGCTATAAAGATATTCCGGGACACAACCAGATGGGTCCGGTTATCTATGATGAGCTATGCCTTGCTCACGACGAGGTAACGTTTATCGGGCAGGCAATGTTTCTTATCGCAGCGGAAACTGAAGAGCAATGCCTGGAAGCGGAACGGCTACTCACAATCGCCTACGAGCCGCTGGAAGCTATCACTACTCTTGAGAAAGCAATTGAAAAAAAATCGTTATTGGGTCCTCCGGCAAAAATCGAACGCGGGAATGTGGACGATGCTCTGCTTCATGCTCCTCACGTTCTTCAGGGCGAGCTGAAAACCGGAGCGCAGGAACATTGGTATTTAGAAACGCAGGCATGCGTCTGCATCCCCGGCGAAGGGAAGGAAATCAATGTATTTTCTTCCAGCCAGAATCCTACGGAAACGCAAGCGATTGTCGCGGAAGTTCTCGGCATCAACAAGAATGAAATCGTAGTTGATGTACGCAGGATGGGCGGCGCGTTCGGCGGTAAAGAAACTCAGGCAAACCACACGGCAGCATGGGCTGCGCTCTTGTGCAATGCGACAAAACGACCCGTAAAAATCCGACTGTTCAGAGACGATGACCAAAAAATGACCGGCAAGCGTCACCGCTTTTTGACCAAGTACGAAGTCGGTTTCGATAATGAAGGTAATTTGCTCGCCGCGGATATTGAATTGCACAGCGATGGAGGCGCGGCAACCGATTTATCCTTAGCTATTTTGCAGCGCGCGATGCTTCACTCCGATAACGCGTATTATTTTCCCAGCGCACGCGTGGTCGGGTACGTTCATAAAACTAATCTACCATCCAATACTGCGTTCCGGGGGTTCGGAGGTCCGCAAGGCATGGCTGTGATTGAAACTATTATTGACCGCGTCGCGCGATACCTGAAGAAAGACGCGGCGGAAATCCGCCTCAAAAATTTCTATGGACTTGAAACGAACAACGTTACCCATTACGGTCAGGTCGTCGAAGGCAATCGTCTCTTCACGCTGTACGAACAGTTGATGAAATCTTCAGAATATAACAAGCGAAGAGAAGAAATAAACGCGCTCAATGCTTCAAACGAGTTTTACAAAAAAGGTTTGGCAATCACTCCCGTAAAATTCGGAATCTCGTTCACGACCTCGTTTCTCAATCAAGCAGGCGCGCTTGTTAACATTTATAAGGATGGCACGGTTCTCGTCAATCATGGCGGCACGGAAATGGGGCAGGGATTGCATACAAAAATACAGCAGGTGGCTGCATCCGAATTAGGAATAAGCATTGACCGCGTGAAAGTCAATGCGACGAACACGTCAAAAGTACCTAACACCTCCGCAACTGCCGCCTCCTCCGGCGCAGACTTGAACGGCATGGCTGTGAAGAACGCTTGTGAAATTCTGAAACATAGAATTTCAGAAGCTATAGCGCTCCATTTCAATCAACAATATAATGCTTCTTCACACTCCGCCAAAGGCGCATCCGCCTCTGGCGGACAATCCTCCATTCAGTTTGATAACAATTATATTTTCGATGCTGACCATCCTGAAAGAAGAATAGCGTTTGCCGAAGCCATGACATTGATGGTTCTCAAGCAGGTCAGCCTCAGCGCGCAGGGCTTCTACAAAACGCCGGATATCGGCTGGGATAAAGAAAAAGGATTCGGCAAACCGTTTTTCTATTTTGCGTTCGGGATGGCTGTTGCTGAAGTTCTTATAGATACGCTCACCGGAGACCATACAGTCCTACGAACAGATATTCTCCACGATGCCGGCGCATCATTAAATCCCGCCATTGATATGGGACAAATTGAAGGCGGCTTTGTTCAGGGAATGGGATGGTGTACAACGGAAGAGATCAAGTGGGATGAGAACGGAAATCTTCTCACTCATTCACCGGACACCTATAAAATTCCTGCCGTACGGAACGCCCCGCGCGAATTTCGCGTTGCCATGCTCGATGCTGCCCCAAACATCGCGCAAACAATCAAGCAGAGCAAGGCAGTCGGCGAGCCGCCGTTCATGCTCGCTCTATCCGTTTGGCTTGGCATCAAAGATGCAATTTCTGCAGTCGCAAATCATGAGCTAGAGCCGGAGTTTTCTCTCCCTGCCACAAACGAAGTAATATTGCTCTCCGCAGAGAACCTGAGAAAGCAAGCTGCATCAACGCTGCACGAAGCAACGACGATTAGCGGGTAATGAATGTGGCTGCCTCATAAAAAGTCCGAGGGATGTCATTATGAAGTCAATCAATGGCAAGCCATTGTTATTAACTTTGATGACAATATTATGTTCCAGCGATGGGTTTCATACCCATCGCTGATTGACTAAAACCAAGCGCAATCGCCTGTTTTATATTCATGTCATTAGCAGCGAAGTGAATCTGCCAAGGCGGACGCACCTTAAAGATAGTACAATTTAAAAGGTTAGTCCGAGAGTGGCGAATTCACTACGCTTAGCTCCGTTCAGAATAACATCCTTGAGACTTTTGAGACAACCCATCAGCTATCTACCTCATCGTTTCACTCTTCTTTTCCTTGGTCAGTTCCATCTGAAACGTCATCTCCACATCATCGCCGACGAGGAAGCCCCCTGCCTCTAAGGCTTTATTCCATTTCAAGCCGAACTCTGTCCGGTCAATGGTCGTGGTCGCCTTAAATCCAACGACTTCATTTCCCCAGGGGTCTTTGCGCAACCCATTATATTTTGCTGTAAGAGTAACCTGTTTTGTTACGTCGCGGATCGTTAACTCACCTGTTATTTTGTAGCCATTGTTTCCCGACGGCTCGAACGATTTGCTGACAAACCTGATTTCGGGGTACTTTTCAGAATGGAAAAAATCCTCCGAACGAAGATGCGTATCCCGTTTCTCGTTATCCGTGTCAATGGATTTCGCCTTGACGCTGACCGTCACCTTGCTTTTGGCGAAATCGTTTCCCGGCTGAACTACGGTAACATCGAAGTCATTAAACCTCCCCGTCACTTCGCTTATCACCATGTGCGACACGGTGAAAAGAACTTTCGAGTGTACCACATCTGCCTTCCAGGTTGTCTCGCCGGCAACAAGCGTTGTAGTGAACAAAAGAATGATTGCTAAAAATAGTTTTTTCATTGTTGGTTCCTTTATGATTCTTTGATGATTATGCTGTTATCGTAACAGTTGTTTTAAATTAAAATGTTTTAAATTTGAAATATATAACCAAAAAAATATTTTTTATTCTCCTGCCAACCCTAATCCTAATTTTTTACAGAGGCGGGCAAGCTGTTCCTGTTCCTCTTCCGTTAACACGGCAGCGAGCGAGCTTATCCACTCTGCATGTTGAACAAAAACACGCTCGAAAAGAGCCTTTCCTTTTTTAGTCAACCTGACTTCTATGATCCTCCTGTCCTCGTCGTTAAACACGCGCTCAACCAACCCTTCTTTTTCCAAATTATCAACCACACAGGTGATATTCCCGCCGCTGACAAGGCGTTTTTTTCCAAGCTCTCCTAATGTCAACACTCCTTTATGACCAAGAGTTTCCAGCACCCCGAACTGTGGCTCCGTCAGCCCGAACAATTCGATGTTTTCGCGGCTCAGCTTCCCCATTGTTGCCGCCGCCCGTGCGAGCTTTACCCACATGCTTAACGCCCGATCAGCCTTTTTACCATATTTTTGCGTGGTTTTCAAGTAAAATATTTCAAATTTAAACTATTTAAGTTTAATATAGTAAACATATAGATGAAAGTCAAGTTTCCGGATTATCCCGGTTGCTTTTGACCGGGAAGATTTGTACAATTATATGGTAAATTTGGGGTACATCATTTCGTATTAATAACCGGTGTAGCGCTGATGATTGACATAGTTCCTCTTGAAGTTATTGCTCAAAAAATATTCTTCATTCGAAATCAAAAAGTAATGCTTGATAAAGACCTAGCCGAGTTGTATGGCGTGGAAACGAGGGCATTGAATAGAATGGTGAAAAGAAATTTAGACCGTTTTCCAGCAGATTTTATGATTCAACTTTCAAAAGAAGAATTTCAAAACTTGATGTACCATTTTGGCACATCAAGTTTCGAGAAGGTACAATGGGGTGGAACTCGCAAGCTTCCTTATGCTTTTACGGAACTGGGCGTTGCAATGCTTTCGAGTGTGCTAAAAAGCAAGAAGGCTGCACACATCAACATTGCCATTATGAGAGCGTTTGTAAAGCTTAGAGAAATACTCGCCGCCCACAAAGATGTTGCGGCTGCGATTACAGAGCTTCGCCGCAGTGTCGCGCTGCACGATAAGCAAACTCATCTGTTGCTTGAAGGGATGCAGCAACAGAAACAACCCGAAAAACCCAAACGACAAATTGGGTTTCAGGTGAAAGAGCCTCTTGCAAAATATGTGGTAAGGCGAAAACGCTGAATGAGATTTTGATGCACCGCTATTTGTTATTTTTGTAAATAATATGACAGAGATAGTTCCTCTTGAAGTAATTGCTCAAAAAATATTCCTTTTTCGAGGACAGAAGGTTATGCTAGATTTTCATTTGGCGGAGTTATATGCTGTCGAAACGAAAGCCTTAATTCAGGCGGTCAAGCGTAATCTTAATCGCTTCCCGGATGATTTCATGTTTCAGATGAATGAAAGCGAGTATGAGCGTTTGAGGTCACAAATTGTGACCTCAAATTAACGAGCCTTTGCAAAATATGCAGTAAGGCGGAAACGCTAAATGAAACTTTGATACATCACTATTTATAACAATTTAATCGGCTTACCTATGGTTCGTAGAACAGCTCGTATAGGAGTTCCACCATGAAACATTCTTTGTTTCTTTTTGCAGTTGTTGTTGGATTAGTAGTTGAGGCGGAGGCGAGAAGGCAAAATTATCCATCAGATACTAAAACTGTTTTTACTGTTTGTTTTTGAGTAGGGAGATTTGTACAATTAATATAAAGCCTTGAAAATCTAAACTGCCATTTCTGTAACGTAGCAAGCTATTTATTGTGAAACCATCGGCATATATTGAAACAAGCGTCATTAGCTATTTAACCGGAAGACCAAGCAGAGATTTAATTGTAGCGGCACATCAACAAATTACAACTGACTGGTGGGAACGACATAGAGAGCATTACAGGCTTTATATTTCAGAATTTGTGTCTCTCGAGGCGAGCAAAGGAGATGTTCACGCTGCTGAAAAAAGGATGATTGTTGTCAATCAATTAGAATTGTTGGAAGTGAACGAAATAGCGCGGGAGTTAGCAATGATCATCATACAAAAAGGGCTTTTACCGCGGGAAGCGGTCGAAGACGCTTTTCATATTGCTGTCGCGACTGTACACCGAGTAGATTATCTCGTTACGTGGAATTGTAAGCACATTGCTAATGCTGAGATTCAAAAAATAATAGCAAAAACTGTTGCTGAATCAGGTTTTGAATTGCCGACAATTTGTACACCGGAAGAACTATTAGGAGAATAACTATGTGGACTGACCCTATCGTTGAAGAAATACGAAAATATCGCAATGAACATGCGGCGCAACACGGCTACGATATTGACGCCATCTTTCGCGACATAAAACGACGCGAGAAAGAAAGCGGGAAAACATATATTACATTGCAACAAACAAGCGATGATGAGAGCAACCTTGAAACAATAGAAGCGCATGGGGTATAGCTCAACCATGAGAGTTTGATGTATAACTAATTTACCCACTAATGTAAGGGAGTACTACCATGAAACATTCTTTGTTTCTCTTATCAATTATCATTGTTCTATTATTAGGAGTGGAGGCGAGAGGACAAGTGCCACGCATGTTAAGCCATCAGGGTTACCTTACGAATATTTCCGGCAAACCACTTGATACAACCCTGACAATGAATTTTCGATTCTTTTTAGATTCAACCGGAGGAACATCATTGTGGGAGCAATCGTTTGCAGGTGTAGGCATATCCAAGGGAATATTCAAAATTTCACTTGGACCTGTTGCACTTTCGTTTGATACTCAGTATTGGCTAGAGGTTCAAGCTGGCAATCAGACAATTACCCCAAGAACCCGATTAACCAGCGCTGCTTATGCTCTAAGGGCTGACACAGCAGATCACCTTAGAGCCTTAGATTCTTTGACTTTGAATGGATCACTTATCAGCGGTGGAAGTTCAGGTACAACTTCACAGGTTCTTATGAGTCAAGGCGCAGGTTTGCCGCCTATTTGGGGAAATTTGCTTACTGGCTCAAAATATGCTAACGGTTTGATAGTATGGAATGGCGGACCGATTGGTTACATAGAATTAGGATTTAAGCCGAATTTAATACTGATTAGTTTGAATTCTATTTCATTTGGGTCAAGCCGGTATTATGTGACTAACGGTATAGCACATGGGGAGCCACTCAAACAGTCTTCAGTTTATTATTTGAATGACCCCTTTAGCTATGGTACAAGTACTTCCTACGCTGCATATATTCCCCACACTGTCGGTGGTCCTATAGAAGGAAGCTTCTACATAAGTAGTTTCGTTAATACAGGATTTAACTATGAGAACAATTTTCCGAGCGGCGCAGTTTACTGGATCGCTTTTGGAGAATAGTTAGCCGATTTGTAATAGGTAATAAATTTAGAGTTATGACTAAAAGTATTTTACTAAAGAAGAAATATGTATGAGATTTTGATACAAAACTATTTTTGTAACCATTTAACCGGAGTAATGTTATGAAAGGCTCTTTACATTCCATAATACGATATGCTTTGGTGTCAATTGTTTTCACTTTTTTTTCATACGCACAAGTCCCGCGCATGTTAAGCCATCAGGGGTACCTCACGAATATTGTAGGTACCCCGCTTGATACAACTCTAACAATGAATTTTCGATTATTTTTAGATTCAACCGGGGGGACATCCATTTGGGACCAAGCGTTCGTAGGCGTGAGCATCTCCAAGGGAATATTCAAGATTGCTCTTGGGCCTGTTTCACTTCCGTTCGATAACCAATACTGGTTGGAAGTGCAAGCGGGTAGTGAGATAATTGCCCCCAGAACCCGATTAACGAGTGCAGCGTATGCGCTTCGAGCGGATACGGCTGATTATGTGAAGAATCTCCCTGCTGGAATTACAGGAGGTCTCGCTCACATGCAAGTTTTTACTTCTTCCGGTATATGGACTAGACCAGATGGGGTAACATCGGTTATAGTTGAGGTTGTGGGCGGGGGTGGCGGAGCTTCAGGTCCATACCCTCCGCTGTATGCTGTTGGTGGAGGTGGTGCTGGTGGATATACAAGGAAATATATCGCTTTAGTCGGTGCAACTGAGACCGTTATAGTAGGTTCTGCTGGTTTAGGTAGTCAGGAGGAAGGACATTTTGTGGCAGCTACGAACGGTGGGATGAGTGCATTCGGTAATTATTGCTCTGCAACGGGAGGGTTAGCGAGTACTAGTATTAATGGCGGTACTGGCGGAATGGGCATAGACGGCGATATTAATATCTCCGGATCAAAAGGTAGCGATGGTCTTGTCAATGGTAACACATATATAGGAGGAGCCGGTGGAGACTCGCACCTTGGTACCGGAGGAGTTTTTACAAATACTACGACTCAGATAGCGGGAATAAACGGGACCGGCTATGGCTCAGGTGGTGGCGGTGGAGCTGCAACAGGTCCAAATAATAGCGCACGAGGTGGAGATGGAACGCCTGGAATTGTTATCGTCTATTGGTGAATGAAATGAAAAATATCGCTCACAAAATGCTACAAAGGAATTTGTTATGACGAAAATATTAGGGCTATTAATCATTCCTTTTACTTTTGCTTTCGTAAATACTGTTTTAAGTCAGTCTTTTGATTTAAAGAAAGAAGTCCTTTCCTCCGGCGGGGGAGAGGGGCAATCCCAGTCTTTTATACTCAAAAATACAATTGGTGAAATGACTATGGGTTCGGGCATATCCGCTGGATATTCAGCTATATGGGGATTTTGGAATTCATCTGCACAAAATTACGCCTCCATCTCCGGCAAAAAATACCTCGATACCAATGCCGATAGCTCCATTTCCGGTGACGCGGGGTTGAGCGGGTGGGTGATTAAATTGTATAGAGATTCTTGTATATTGGTTGCCCGCACTGTTACTGATGCAAACGGGTATTACTTGTTTGATAGTCTTGTAGCGGGAACATATACGGTTGAGGAAAGCCTAAAAGTTGGCTGGGTGCAAACGTATCCACGAATCGGCGACACAAATGTTGTTACGACAAAATGCCATCCGAATAATGGCACACGCTCATACTCCTTCACGATTTCTTCGGGAGACACCATCACGAATGCGAATTTTGGAAACGGTCAGCGAGGCAGCATCTGCGGCGTGAAGTTCGAGGATGTGAACGGCAACGGCGCGAGGGATATTGGAGAGCCGGGGTTGCCGGGCTGGACAATATTACTTCAAGGTCCCGTTACGCAGTTTACTCAAACCGATGCGAACGGAAATTATTGCTTTACCTCCATTCCACCCGGATATTACATTGTCAACGAAGCTCCCCAAACAGGATGGAAGCAGACAAAGGGCGGGTATTCATTTATTCTCCCCAGCGGCGCGAGCAACGATACGTGCGATTTCGGAAATTATGAATATGGCAGCATCAGCGGAACGATGTTTCATGACAAAAACGGAAACGGAATCATTGAAAGCGGAGAGTACGGCATTGACGGATGGAAGCTCTATTTGTTCAAGAATAATTCACCGCAGCCTGTTGACTCGCTGACGGTTGATAACGGTTCTTATTTGTTCGATTCCTTGCTCGCGGGGACGTATTCCATCCGCGAACAAACGCTGATCGGTTGGTACCGCACAACTCCTCCCCTCGATTTCATTATCATTGCCAGCGGGAGCGTTGTTACAGGAAAAAATATCGGGGTCGCGAAAGATGGAAGCATCGAGGGTCTCGTGTTTAAAGATATAAACCAGAACGCGATTTTCGATTCCGCGCAGGGTGAATACTATACACAGGGCATCGTGGAAATAGGCTTATCCTCGTGCGGGTGCTGGACTGTATGGATTACCGGGGATGAGGGATTCCCCTCCTATAATATTTCTTATGATGGCATTGAATCATATAACGGTCAGCATGTAGCTGTTTGGGGAAACATGGAAACATGCTTTGGCGCAGAATGCACGCCAACGCCAATTTTAAGAATCGTGCAAATTTCAACAACAATACCGCCCAAGCCGCCTCTTCTTGATAGACGGCTCCCCGATTGGACTGTGGTTCTCTACCATAACGACACTCTCTCCTCTCCTGTTGATACGGCGGTTACGGATTCAACGGGCATCTATAAATTTTACAATGTGCCTGCCGGAACGTATTACGTTCGCGAGCAGGTAAAACCGGGATGGAAGCAGACCACGCCGAACCCGCTCGCCTTTACGGTGCAAAGCGATTCGTCAGTTGCAGTTTCTCCCTTTGGGAATATTGTTGAAGTTCAATGCGAGCTTATGGAGAAATGGAATATGGTTTCACTCCCGCTCCGTGTCGCCGATGAACGTAAAACAACATTGTTCCCGTCTTCTATTTCGTCGGCATTCAAGTTTACGGGAAGCTATGTCGTAGATACGCTCATAGAACGCGGAATCGGGTATTGGTTAAAATTTGGCGCCCCGCAGAATGTGAATATCGCGGGGGATATTGTTGAAGAAGATTCGCTCGATGTGATTGCCGGCTGGAACATGCTCGGCTCCCTCAGCGATACGGTTTCCACTTCGTGCATTACGCCGGTGGGAACTTCGATTGAGTCTCCCTTCTTCGGCTATAATAACGGCTACGTTCAATCCGATGGTATTGTTCCCTGCAAAGCCTATTGGGTCAAAGTGAGCGGAAACGGGCAATTGGTGCTACGCAGCAATTGCCCGGAGAAACGACTATCGAAGAAATAAGAACTGAAGCCGGATGCTCGATACTTGAAACCTGAAGCCTGAAACATAAAGCATGAATCCTGCGCGTGGTTCTCAAGCTCACAGTCACATGCTGCACACGTTGCATGCAACACATTTCACCGGGCGTGGAGCTTCCCCTCGCCGCAGCGGAGGCACCGTTTCCTGAGAGCGCGAACAATGAGAACGTTAAACGCGTTGATTTCATATCACGAACGAGAGGCTGTCTAAAAAAGTTCTCTTTTGTCATACCCGCGAAAGCGGGAATCCAATCATTCGTTCGGTGCTACAGGCAATGATTGGATACCTGCCTTCGCAGGTATGACAACACTACTTTTTGGACTGCTCCGCTTCAATACTATTGCTCGTCATTACCAATTACGTGAACCACCCCCTTACGATTTCACCTCGCTCAATTCCAATGCCGGAGCCATTTGCGGAAGTTGCTCGGCGGAAGTTTCCTTTACCTTTTTCTTGAGCAGCCGTTTCAGGAATGCCGGCGCTCTCATCTTCCAATCATCCACTTTCGTATAGACAACGGGAACGAGAACAAGCGTCAGTAGCAGCGAGCTGAGCAGCCCGCCAATCAGCGCCCACGCTAACCCCGATTTCCATTCCGACCCCGGGCTAAGGCTGAAGGCTATCGGAAGCATCCCGACAATCATCGAGGCGGTCGTCATCAAAATCGGACGGAGCCGCGACTGCCCTGCTTCGAGCAGCGCTTCAACGGTGTGCATCTGCCGTTCTGTTCGCATCTGGTTCGTCCGGTCAACAAGCAGAATCGCGTTTTTTGCCACTAGGCCGATAAGCATAATAACGCCGAGCATAGAAAAAATGCTTAACGATTTCATCGTCAGTGCAAGCGCAAGCAGCGCCCCTATCATCGCGACTGGAATCGAAAACAACACGACAAACGGGTAGATGTACGAATCGTACAGCGCAACCATAATCATATAGACGAAGAGAATCGCCGCAAACAATGCAAGAAACAGGCTGCCGAATCCCTCAGAGCGGTTTTTTTCATCTCCAAGATAGGAAATGTTGATTCCGGGGTAAAGCGTTGTTTTGGTAAGCTCTTTCTTTATGTCGGCGGTAATCGAGCCGATAGGACGGCCCACCGCTTGCGAGTAAACCGTCACCGCGTAATTTCTATCCTGGCGCTGCAGCTTTGTCGGTCCTGTTGCCTGCGTCATGGTTGCAAATTGCTTCAGCTCGATAAGCTGTCCTTTACGATTCATAAAGGTGAGGTTCTCGATATCTTCCGGCTTTGAACGGTCGAACTCATCAAGAACAATGCGAAGGGGGTATTCCGTCGAGCCTTCCCGGTATTTAGAATCATCATCCCCGCTGAAGGCAATGCGAAGCGAAGCGCCGATATCGCCGAGCGTCAAACCGAGCGACGCCATTTTTTCCCGGTCAATATCAATGCGTGTTTCCGGCTTGCCGACCTCGGAAGAAAGACGCACGTCCGTCGTTCCGGGAACCGTTCTGACAACTGCTTCCACCCGCTCAGCCGCTACGCGAACGTCATCATAGTTCGATCCGCTTACCATCAGCGCGATGGGCGCCTGGTTAGCAACGCCGAATATTCCAATAGGATTGACGCGGGTTTTCACGCCCGGAAGTCCTCGCAATTTCTCTTTAATTTCATAAATCACGTCGTCAGTTGATTTTGTTCGTTCATACTTCGGAACAAGAGCGATATTCAAATCTGCAAGATTGTTTGACGATTGACCGATAAGCCCATCCGACGAGGTGCCGACATTGATAAACATTTTGGAAACTTCCGGGAAACCGGAGATAATGTTCTCGACCTGCCGTGTAACATGGTTTGTATGTTCCAGCGTCGAACCGGACGGAACCTCGATCGTCACGGTAAACTCGCCTCTATCTGCTACGGTCATAAATTCGGACCCGACAAATCCAAGCGGAACCAGCGACAACGCCGCGAGCATCAAACCGGTAGTCAGGAGAATAACCTTCAGCTTATTGGTAAACTTCATCCCAAGAACGCTGAACCAGACCGAATCGCTTAACGACCATTTGAGAATATGTTGGTACACATCTGCCAGCTTGTGATACCCCTTCTCAAACCATAAAGCAAACCTGCCCAGGATTGTCCCTTTCGTCAACCTCTCGAGCTTTGCGAAGCGGGATGCGAGCAGCGGCGTGATGGTAAATGAAACGAACAGGCTCATCAATGTTGAAAACACCACCACGAGCGCAAACTCCCTCAAAATATTCCCGACAATGCCGGAAACAAGAGCGAGCGGGATAAACACCACCACGTCAACAAGCGTTATCGAAAGAGCGGCAAACCCGATTTCGTTGCGTCCTTTCAACGCGGCAGAACGCCGCTCGTCCCCATGCTCGAGATGACGGTAAATATTTTCCAGCACGACAATCGAGTCGTCAACTAATATCCCGATAACGAGCGAAAGACCGAGAAGGGTCATCAGGTTCAACGTCATATCGAACGCGTACACCCCGATAAACGTGGAGAGCAATGAAGCGGGAATAGCGACAAGTACAATCAGCGAGTTGCGAATGCTGTGCAAGAACGCGAGCATCACTAACGCAACAAAAAGAATCGCCAGCGCTAAATCTTCCTTCACGGCATTCGCGGCGTCAATCGTGAACAACGCGCCATCCTGCGCGATTTCAAACGCGAGGTTAATATCCTTATACGCTCCTTCGATGTTCGGTATTTCCGCCCGTACCAGCTTGCTTACCTCTACGGTATTCGCCTCGGATTGCTTTTGAACAAGAATCCCGATTGAAGGAGTCCCGTTAATGCGGCTCAGCATCGAGTATTCCTTTTGCCCGTCCTCGATTTCCGCAACATCACGTAGCCGGATCATCCCGCCCTCTCTCGATTGACCGAGAACCAGGTTTCGGATTTCATCGAGCGATTTAAACTTTCCCGCAAGCCGCACAATATATTGGTCATCGTCGGTATTTATTTTTCCTGTTGGAAAATCCATATTGGAAGTTTTTATAAGCTGCGTAACCTGCAAGAGGGATAAATTATACGAGCGTAGCTTTTGCGGGTCAATATTAATTTTGATTTCCCGCTCATCTCCCCCGACCAGCGTGATTTGCCCGACACCGGCAATTTTTGCCAGCCGCGGCTGAATTTTATCTTTCACCAGCTGAAAAAATTCTCTCGAGGGCATGGAGGAAGTAATCCCCATGCGCAGCACCGGAAGCTCATCCAGCGCAAACTTCGATATGGTTGGCGCTTTTGCCGTTGACGGAAATCGGGATTGCACTTCGTTCACCTTTCGCTGGGCGTCTTGCAGCGCAACGTTAATGTCGGCGCTCATGGTGAATTCCAGGGAGACGATGGAAATGCCCTCTTGCGAGGTTGCATACACCGTAGAAATTTTGTCTATTCCCGAAACCGCGTCTTCAATCACTTTTGTGACTGAGGCTTCAACCTCGCTTGGCGAGGCGCCGGGATACACCGTGATAATCGTGACCCACGGAGGCGTGATTTTCGGAAGCAGCTCATACTTCAGCTGAATGTAGCTGAAAATTCCCAGCAAGCCGAGCACGGAAAATATGACAACAATGAGTGTCGGACGCTTGATTGATAATTCGGTCAACGTCATAATAATGATCTCCTAAT
>SCUC01000609.1 GCA_004322375.1 Bacteroidota bacterium | reverse complement strand
GCGCGTATCTCGCATCCTGCGTCTGGCTTGCCGATGCTTTTATTTCTAGAATCCTGCGCTGGAATTCTTCTTCCAGCTCGCGTTGCTTCGATTCAAGAATCGAATTCATCTTTTGCATCACGTGCTGTTCGACAGCTTCTATCTGGGCTGTATCACCCGCGAGGACAAGCGAAGCTTCGCGTTGCCTGGGAAGAGCAAACTCAGGCATCGTAACTTCAGGCTGCGGTTTTACAAAGGGCTCCGACGGTTTGGCTTCTTCGCGCGGGCGATTGATTTCGACGGAGGGCTGCGGGGAGGGGGGGACGACGAGTTGAGGAGCAGCAGTAGCTGACTCTTTCTGTGCTTTTGCTCGTTCCGGGTCCGCTTTCATTGCCTGGATACGTTCCTCCAGCGCGCGAGCGTACAGGTTTTTCGTGTCGTACTGATAGACCTCGTGCGTGAGCTGGAGAGCGCGATCGAGATTGCCGTTCTTCATCTCGGCGTCAACCTGCCGGAGCAGTACGCTGACTCGCGTTCTTCTCTCTTCAACGGAAAGAGTATTTATGACAACGTTATTAGCCATCAGTTGTGTATCTAAACCTTGTTATATCCTTGCTTATGCCGGAATAGCGGCTCTAAGTTACCGATTAAGTAACTACAAATAACATGCCGTTATTGAATAGTATAAGTAAGGAGACTTCATTAGGGATTATCGTGAAAACGGGGATTATTTTTACGATGTTACCTAAATATCATATTTCATCCTATCTCATGAATGATAAATTTGATGAAAAACACATAAAGGTATCACAATGATAAAAATGTATTGATTTGAGAAAGTGGTGAGATTGGAACTATTGTCACTTTTTCCTACATTTTGTTTTCTATGAATCCTTTTCCCAATTCCAGCATCAAATCTTATGGCTAAAGAAGAACTCTCGCTTGGCGAGCTTGACGCCCGGCTATTAGCAAAGGCGAAAGCAGGCGACCATAAGGCGTTTACGCAGCTCATCCGGCAGTATGAGCAGATGGTGTATAGCTTTTCGTTTAAGGTGTGCCGCAACAAGGAGCAGGCGGAGGAGACGCTTCAGGATACGTTTGTGAACGTCTTCCGCAAGCTGAAACAGTTCGACGGGAAATCGAAATTCAGCACCTGGCTCTACAGCATCGTAACGAATAATTGCATGATGAAACGGCGCAGGTCGAAGCTGGAACAATCGTCGGTAAGCATCTACGAGCCCCGGATGCCGGAACACAGGCATGATGACGAGATGCAGGACGCCGGTTTCAGGTTGCAGGCGTGGAATGAGACGCCGCTTGATGAAGTAATGTCGAAGGAACTGCGCGAGCGGTTGGATGAAGCGATAGTGAAGCTGTCTGTTGATTACAGGCTCGTGTTCCTCCTGCGCGACGTCGAAGGACAATCGGCAGAGGAGACGGCAAAGATTATGAAGCTGACGGTTCCGGCTGTAAAATCGCGGCTGCGGCGCGCCAGAGTTTTTCTTCGAGAACAACTAAACGAGTATATGACACAATGAAAACGACACCTACATGCAGCGATGTGTTCAAGCACATCTGCGAAAATTTGGATAAGGAATTGCATTCCCCGCAATGCAGGGCAATGAAACGGCACATGGAGGGATGTTCTAATTGCATGACCTATCTCGATTCTTTGAAGAAAACGATAGGATTTTACCGTGAATATCCTATTCCCCGTCTGACCAGGGCATCAAGAAAACGGCTAGATACGATGTTGATGATGAGGATTAACCCGCGCAGAGCCGCCAAGGCGTAACAATAAGCAGGATAATTCTGAATCCTTTTTGCAATGAGTGCATCTTATTAGAAAATGGAAAATTAATTATCAGTAACTGAAGTTACGCAAAACCCTTTTAGACAGTCATTCCCGCAGTTCGCCGAGGCGAATTAAGCGGGAATCTCTGCCTTTGGATACAAGATTCCCGATAAAAACGTTCGGGAATGACAACGGAAGAAAGTTTTACGTAACTTCAAACAGTAATAAGAAAGAAGCAAATGAAGCAAAACATGGGAACGATAGATAAAGTATTGAGAGTTTTATTGGGGGTACTCATAACGGCATTATATGTGACCGGAGTAATATCAGGCGCTAGCGCAATGATGTTGTTGGCGGGCGCGATAGTATTCCTAGCGACGAGCGCTATAGGCTCCTGTCCACTTTACTCCGTATGCAGAATTTCAACACGTAAGCAATCAAACAAGAACAAGGAAGCATAATGAAAACGAAAACAGCATTAGTAAAACAGGTCCGCGGCATTACGCTCGCGGGAAAATCGGACTCAGCCCACTGGGTGATGATGGACGGGTCTGAAACATTTGGCGGCAGCAATGCAGGTTCCAGCCCGAAAGAATTACTCTTGATGGCGCTGGGTGGATGCACTGCGATGGATGTTATTCCAATTCTGACGAAAAAGAAAACGCCGTTCGATAATCTTGAAATCAATCTGACGGCAACGATGCGGGAAGAGCAGCCACAAGTCTTTACCGATATACAGGTCGAGTATGTCGTGTATGGCGAGGGAATTAACCCGGAAGATGTTGAGCGTGCAATCGAGCTATCAACAACAAAGTATTGCGCAGTTTCAGCGATGCTCAGACCGACAGTCAATATTACTCATACGTACAGAATTGAGAAACGCTCTCGCTCGATTCAAGAAAAACAATTGGTCACAACAAATTAAACAAAAGGAAAAAATTCAATGAATCAGAATTTAGTAGAAGGAACAGATAATAATTTTCAGAAGGAAGTTCTTCAGGCTTCAGTACCGGTGCTTGTAGATTTTTGGGCTCCGTGGTGCGGTCCGTGCAGGATGGTTGCTCCTATTGTAGAGCAGCTTGCAGAAGAATATGCCGGGAAAATCAAGGTTGTCAAGCTGAACACGGATGAAAATATGGAAACATCTGAGACGTACGGCATCCGCAGCATCCCCACGTTAGCCATTTTCCGGAATGGAGAAATCGTGGATGGCATTATCGGCGCCGCGCCAAAAACAACGCTGAAAGCAAAACTGGATAAGCAGCTATCTCCAATTTCTGTGAACTAATCGTAATTAAAATACGTTCAAGAGTGAGATTAGACGAAGTTATCGCCGGTACCCGCCAATGTTCGACAGATGTGCAAGGCGACAAAATACGTATGCACTGTAGCGACATTGAACCGCGCATCCGAAATTCGCGTTCGTACATCGAGGCGAAAAAAATTGCAGATGATTCCTGTTCATCGTTTGAGCAAGAGTGCTTGAGCGATATAGTGAAGCGAGCATTAGAACATCATGTCAATACGCTGTTAGTGAAGCATTGGGGGAGAGGATGATAACGAAGGATATTCTTATTGAAGATC
The DNA here is from genome assembly GCA_004322375.1 of Bacteroidota bacterium. GTDB lineage: Bacteria > Bacteroidota > Ignavibacteria > UBA10030 > SZUA-254 > FW602-bin19. Next base: position 2,257 of record SCUC01000609.1, on the reverse strand, counting down.
TTATTCGCGAACTTCCCGCATCTGTTACCTATTTAATGGATAAGGGGATTCGGTGTCTCCGTTGCGGCGAGCCGATTTGGGGAACACTGGAAAGCGCGGCAAAAGAAAAAGGATTTACTGATGAGCAGATTACTCAGTTTGTTGATGAATTGAACGTTTTAGAGACATCTTCAACGGGTGTCGTTGCATAAATTACAGCTATTTTATTTTTTAGAAAACAATTTGTTAGAAAGTCAATATGCCGGTATTTGAATACAAATGTACGTCGTGCAAGTCAACGTACGATATTTACCACAAAGTGCGAGAAATTAAAGAAGACGTTATCTGCCCTTCGTGCGGGTCGAACGAGCATACACGAATGCTCTCGGCGACACAAATTTCGATGGTGAGCGCGTCCGGGTCGAGCTATGCACCCGCTTCCTCATGCGAGACAGGCGGATGCTGCGGCGGCGCGTGCAGCGTGAACTAGAAAGCGCAACCAATGGAACCATCGCAAATTGTTCTTTATAGTATCATCGCAATTGTCGCATTTATCTATTTACGTAAATTTATCATGAGCAAATCACTGAAGCATTACACGCCTGCAGAGCTGTCCGGATTACTGCAACAGCACTCCGATATTATTTTATTAGATGTTCGGACGAAGAGCGAGCACCAGCAGAATCATATCAAGGGTTCTCTCCATATCCCGCTCAATGAATTGTCGAACCGGTTGAAGGAACTGGAGCGGTACAAGCAGCAAGAGATTGTGTGCTATTGTTTGAGCGGAAGCAGAAGCTTGGTTGCTGCCGCAAAGCTCCAGCACCAGGGATTCAACACGGCAAATTTGAGAGGAGGCATGGCAGAATGGAATTTCCATCATCGGTAAAAGAGTGGAGAAAATTAATTCTACCCGTCCTGCTTGGCGGGGCGCTGGGATACGCGTATTATTATTTTATCGGGTGCGTCAGCGGGACATGCCCCATAACTTCTAACCCATGGGTCAGCACGATATACGGCGCGGTGATGGGATTGTTGCTCTCACAGAGTTTTACGAAAAAGCAACCTCAGCAAGAAGGATCACAGAACAGAAAAGAGCAAGAAAGCTAATACGCGGCAGAAAAGTGGAAATATTTTAGAATTGATTTGCGGAATACGAATTGAAATAGAAAACTATGCAAAGCTATATTTAAGAATAGAAATCCGAATTTTTAAATCCGAAACTTTGAATTGTAGATTGTTTTGAGCATTATGGTTTAGAATTTGATTAGGAAGTTGACATTCGAATTTTGTATCATGTGGAAGGCTCTGCTTGACATCAGTTAATAAAGAAAGGAAAAGAGAATGAGCTACGGAATCACAAAAACAGTACCCCTCAGCTACGAGCAAGCGGTTGAAAAAGTAACAGAGGAATTGAAGAAGGAGGGGTTTGGCGTTCTCACAACGATTGACGTAAGAGAGACATTGAAGAAAAAGCTCGATGTAGAATTTCAAAAATATATAATCCTTGGAGCGTGCAATCCGTCCTTTGCTTATCAAACGCTTCAGGCGGAAGTGTCCATTGGGTTGCTGTTACCCTGCAATGTCATCGTCTATGAAAAAGAGAAGCAAACGGTCGTTGCAGCATTTGACCCTATGGCGATGACCTCTCTCATTGATAATCCTACCGTTGAACCGGTCGCTAAGGAAGTGCGGGCAAGGCTTGAGCGGGTGATAGCGGCGATGTAAATAAACTGCAATGACAATTGAAGATAACATGATAATTTTTAAGTTCTTCTAGCCTGTACGTGTTGATAGGAAGTTTACCTGTCTGTTTAATAAAGGTTTGTAGGTGAGAAGAATTTAATTATATTTTACAAAAGCAGCCGCGTTTTTTGGATATGTATTTGATCATGCAACGGGCAGCCATCAGATTTTTAGAAGCTGGACAGGAAAAAAAATATTCTATTCCTGTTCATAATAAGAAAATTAAAGCCTTCTATGTAAGAAACTTTTCAAGGGAACTGGAATGATAAAAAACGCCACAAGAGTCGCTGCGTCTAAACGTAAAGTTGACCCCAAAAAATTAAAATTAGCATTGCAGCGATATATGAAACTTCCTTATAGAATAGAACTTACTCCATTAGCGCCAGAGGATGGAGGTGGTTACTATGCTTGTATTCCCTTGTTGCAGGGGTGTCAAAGTGATGGGGCGACGCCGGATGAAGCAATCCAACACCTGCGCGAAGCTCAGGCAGCCTGGCTTACATCTTTGTTGCAGCATGGGGATCCAATTCCG
>SCUC01000608.1 GCA_004322375.1 Bacteroidota bacterium | reverse complement strand
TTGCAATCTCTTTTTTGAATGGTAACTCGCGAAATGCTGAAAATTCATCAGGAATTTGCCTCCTGTATTCTTCAATCAATCCTGAAGCATCCCGCATCGTTTCAAGCCATTTTCTTATTTGAACAGATTGAATTCCGGCAAGGTCGTAGCCTACGCTGACGTCGAATATTGTTTCAAGTTTCAGGTTGCAAGTCTCAGGCAACTCTTGAAACGTGAAACCTGAAACCTGATACGCTCGTTGGAGCATCTCAACAATCATCCATGCCTTCACATACTCCCTCAACGACTCATCAAGCTTTAGTTCCTGCGACCATTCCGTATTGTAGCCGATTGTCGCCATATCAATGCAAGGGCGCGTAAGCTGCAAGTCATCTTTTATTTGAACGGTTTTTAATTCCAGGATACGCGAACCGGCAAGCCACGAAAGAACGATATTTTGTGCAAGCTGCGTGTGGGGTCCCGCCGCGGGACCAACGGGATTTGCTGCTCTATTGCCGCAGAACGAAACCGATAAATCCAATTCAGGATTCGGGCGATAAAATTTTTTCGCAGGCAAATCGAAAATAGAATCGTTCTTCTGATACTCGTAATAGATACGTTTCAGAAGCTTGGAGAAGGGTATGGGGATGAGTTCAGCCATTGTTTTTATAATACTCGCACACCCCGTTCACCGGGCACTCAGGACATTTCGGATTCGAGGGGCGGCAAATTTCGCGACCTAAAAATGTCAGGCTCATGCCAAGTTCTTTCCATTTCTTCTGCGGAATTTTTTCCATCAATTGCTTTTCTATTTTTTCCGGGTTAGTTCCTGTAGCAATGCCGATACGCGGGGAAACGCGGAGCGTGTGCAAATCAACTATTACTCCCTCCATTGCATCCCCCGATTCGCTCATGATAACGTTGGCGGATTTTCTCCCGATGCCTTTTAATGCTGTGAGTTCGTCAATCGTGTGAGGGATATTTTCATCCTTGCCCACAGTTTTGGCAATTTCAACGAGCCATGTCGCCTTGTTGCCGAAATTCACCACCTTCCCGAGGTACGGGTACAAATCTTCCGGCGTCGTTTTCGCAAGCTCTTTCATGGAGGGATACCGCTCAAACAAGGGCGGAGCTACAACGTTGATATGCTTATCGGAATCCCGCGCTGAAAGCACAACCATGACCAGAAGCTGGTATCGGTTCTTATGCTCAAGAGGATGCTTTTTGCTCCCATATTTTTTGAATAGCGGCTTGAAGGCTTCCAGCCAATTGATTTCTTGTTTCGCTTTCATAGATAAACTCATGATTGATGGAAATAGAAATGTAGCATTTTCTTTTTGAGAAAACTACTTTTTAAGAATGACAGTTGTGGAATATGTTCGCTTAGAACAGGCTGGTTTCAATCGCGAAGGGTCAAGCACGCCAATTGCTGCCCCCCTCGATTAATCCCTTCTCCCCTTGGGCGAGGGGCAGGGTGCGGGGTTCATCAAAAGTAAAATAAAAAGCCGTCCCGCATCTGCGGGACGGCTTAGTCTCATATTGTTATTGAGTACAACTTACATAGCGTTCACCAGGATTACTTCACAAGCAACATTCGCTTCACATCGGTGAATGTTTCTCGCGTTCCATCCTTCTCTATGGATTCTGCTGAAAGACGGTAGTAATATACTCCGCTCGGCAGGGTGATACCGCCGCGCAGCTCGGCTCCGAACGGCGCGTCATACTCTCCCGCTTTCTTCTCTTCACTGTTCACCAGCGTTGTTACTTCCTGACCAAGCATGGTATAGACTTTCAACGTCACCACGCTTGCATACGGAAGTGAATAACGGATAACCGTGCTGGGATTGAACGGGTTTGGATAATTCTGTTGCAGCTCATAGCGTTGAGGCGTTTGTTGGTATTCTCCTGAATAGACCGAGGGATCGTACACAAGCAAAAATTCTCCTAATCTCTCTACGTCTGCATACGCCCTCATGTTCTGTTTATCTACCGAGGTTGGAAGAGCTCTCCAGCTCTCTCCAGCTGCGCGATAGTAGATTCCAACATGCGATTCATCAACCCCATCCTGTTTGTTGTACCGCATTGCAATCTGGGCGGGATGTTCCAGCGCTACCGTTTGCGGTCCAAACCGGTACACCGGACCCATAGGCGTCACGATGCCGACCTGTCCGGCGAGTTCAACTGCATCGGCAATGAGATAGGTCTGTTCTTGCATCGCCTGCGGATAGATTGTGAGACGAGCCGCATCATCAGCCGTTGAAAGTCTGGCAACGGTAAATGGCGCCGCCAGAAGCGCGCTTAACTGACGCGTCAGCGTAACATGATTATTCAAGGAGTCATCCGCCTCAAGCGTTGTTGTAACAACACCGCTCCCTTGCAATTTGTAATCGGCATTGTAAACGAAGTTGTTCGTATCTATTAGCTCAAGCGAAGGGTAACTCGTATCATTTCCAAAAATTACCGAGAGCTGTTGATGATACAATGATTCTCTGGCGACGCAAACCATATTCAGATACCGGGGAAATGCCTCGTTCTGAAATACGCTCAACGAAACGCGCGGCGGCGTCAAATCGCTAATCGTAATGTTCACGGGGAACTCTACCATATCATTAGCAGGATCATTTGATTGAATCCCGACCGTAAGCCGGTAGGTTCCGGGTTGGGCGTCTTCCGTTATGATTGTCCCTTGAATTGTTTGTTGCGCATTGGAATGAACTACGCCGCTATCCGGTGCGAAGGTAACATCTATTCCTCCGCCTCCGGGGAATCCTGAACCCAATGTCCACTCGATTGCATTGCGAATCAGGTAGACATTAGAACTGTACCATGAGAATAAATTTTCACCAAATATCGCGCTTCTCGCTTTGGGTCCATTGTACGCAAAGGCATAGTAATTAGAATCGTTGCTTTTTAATAGCCAGGTCGCGCCGTTTGCGTCATAATGGTCATTATCACCGCCCATGCTATAGAGGTAGGGTAATTGATGAGTAATCGGATGCGACAGGTTTGCCCTTCCTACATAAAAATCACCATCCGCAACATTCGTCACTCCGAAGATCGAATAAACAATCTGCTTGGTGGCGTACGTCACTTCGTCCATATCATCCATACCAAGAAGGATAGGTTTTTGGGAATTATAAAAATGCTGTAGCGCCTGGGATTCCTGATCAGTAAGATTGTAATCAGTTTCGCTAACAACGACACCATCATATTGACTGATTGTTGAGTACGTCCAGTTCTGCCCAACAGAGTAAAAATAAAACTGTTGGTTTACTGCTGTATCGGCATTGAGATAGCTGGCAAAATAATATGAATCATACCCGAGCACCCCGATATTTTTTACTGCTGACGCGGGCTTTCCCGGAGAGGTTTTCGATAATGTTGCGGGTACGTTTTCAAACATCGAGATATCGACGTTATAGACTAAATCCGACCCGCCGGTGTTCTTCACGAGGAACGAAAACACTACAGAATCGTTATCCGCAATGGATAACGACGTCGAGTCCGGTTCAACTGCAACCACCGGCGGCGGCGGCGTAGTGATGCTATCAGTCAACAGGGAAGAATAATTAAGCACCTCATCTCCGACTTTGATAGCGACATAATATTTCTTCTGACCAAGGAGACCCTGTATCGTGATAGTATCCTGTGCCCCCTGGGGTGAGGGTTTCGGCAATGGTGAAACCCGCCGGGCGCTGTTAAAATTGGATTCGGTAATCGGCACGGTATCATACCGGACGGCATACACTGATGCTCTTCCGGCAAGGCTGTCGTCTCCCGGAGCCGTAACAAGAAGCCGAAGGGTATTAAAGGTCGGCGCCGTTATCACAATATTTGTCAACCCTGACGGTCTGACGGAATCCAGAGGAAGCGGCATTACGACAGACATTGGATACGTTGATACCGAAAGAGTTTTTGTCACCGTATTCGTGCGTGTATTGTAAATTTTGATGTTGCTCGAGCTCGAATACACCGTGATATACATGACCGAATCCGATTGATCCTTCACGATGTGATACGCCGTTGTTCCGATGGAATAGTCGGTCGTAGTGCCGCCCGGTAGTGCGAACGTACGTAACGAAGTAGAGCCGCTGTGAACAACATAGAGCTTATTCTCCGCTCTATCCAGTTCCATCGCCATGGGATAAGAAAGCGTCGCCCATTGTGCAGTTACGCTCCACCCTGCCAGGTCTATGACAGAAATTGAATTGTAGCTGTTGTGGAGGGCAAAAATTGTTGCCCCATCTGCTGTTATTTTAAGCTGAACTGTGTTGCGTGAAAGATAAAGTCGTTGGGTCACGCTGCCTGTGCTTAAATCTATTTCATTTAAGTAGTAGTTGTCATCCGTAAAATAGAGAAAATTTCCATCCGGAGATAGAACAGGTATCGTATTGGCATAATTACTGCCCGTCGCAAATGAATCAACCTTGACATAGGTCTCCGCATCATAGACATACAATTTTACAGGGTATGTCCCTCGAAGAACGTATGCCCGCTGGCCATCGGGAGAAAGCGCCGGGGTCATTGTCTGGCTGACATAGTACGATGGGGTGGCAGTAGTTTTTGCAACGGTATTCACAACGTAAAATTGACCGCTATACGCAAACCATAACCTTGTGCCGTTCGGGTTCAAGCTCCCGTATCGCGTGTAATTGCTCGTCGAAAACGAGCTTAACGTCGTTTGGGAAGAGAGATTGAGAGGATAAATAGAATAGGAATAATCGGTCAGTACATATCCTGTCGTGCCTTGGGCTTGCGCGTTTGCGCTGCAAAAAACAAGAGTAAGAATACAAGCAAGCAACGTTGCTTGAGCTAGAGTTGTAATGGTTCTCGGTTTCATGGCTTCTCCTTTTCTATATTGTATTCCATAACAGTTCGATCTCAGCCGCTAAATCCGCGATATACGTACGGCTGCCTGGATCGAGTGTATTTTCCGGGTCAAGCTGATTTATTAAGAGCCGCGCAGCATTGTACTCGCCAAGCATGAAATGACTCTGCGCTTTGACAAGCCACAAATCCTTAATCGAGATATTCGCGTCGTGGCGAAATGAATAAAACACAATGTTGCTATTTTGCACCTGCTGAACCGCAAAAATTGCATCATCGTATTCTCCTAACGCAAGACTTACAAATGAACGCCCAGCAAAAGCGTCAATAATGGGGGCAGGATTTAAGCCGAACACGATGTCAAAATATCTTTTCGCTTCTTGCAACGAATCTAATCGCGCATACGTCCACGCTAATCCGTGATAAGCATCAGCATAGAGATTGTTTTTCTCTTTTGCTTGCATAAATAAGCTTAACGCGCCCGTATAATTTTTTTGCTCAAATGCCGACCAGCCTTGCGCGGTAAGCGACATCGCTTCTTCCGATGGAAGCAGGATGTTCACTACCGGGGCTTCATCGTCAGTTTCGCAGCCGGTAAGAAGTACTATGCCAAAACAAAGCATTAGTACAAACAGTGGATAAATGATTAACCGCATATATATTGTACTCCATTAATTATTGAAATTAGGGTTAATTAGTTAGGTCAGAAAATATTGGACAATGAACAGAAACTTGCCTGATGGAAAGAGCGCCCATTGCTGAATAAATCGTTATTGCAACAACTAAAAAGCAATGTGCTTGTAGTGGTAACCATGATCGTATATATACTCCTTAATTGCCAAGAATATAATGGCTTTTAAAGTAAAATCAAAACGGGTATGTGCGTACATTTCTACGCGTGATTAACGGAAGGTCGCCCCCTCGAAAAACTTGAGAAAACGGTAATTGCAGCGCTTATTGATTGATTCGCATCGTCATGATAACGTCCGCTCCTTTCCCCGTGTGCTCAAAAACAACACTCTCCATCAATGAGCGCATCAGAAACACGCCGCGCCCATGCTCGCGGAAAAGGTTTTCCTGCGCCAGGGGGTCAGGCAAATCATCTGCATTGAAACCCGATCCTTCATCATGAATGCGGATTTCAAGCTTTCCACCATGAAGCGTGCACGTTAAGGTAACATGTTTCTCAGGATGCTGCTTATTTCCATGGAGAATTCCATTATTAACTGCTTCAGTGGCAACAACAAGCAGCTTGTTGAATTCCTCATTGCTCAAGCGGGCGGCGCGATTCACGCGACGGAGAAACGCTTCCACCTTAGCGACCTGTTGCGGCTGGCTCTTTAATACAAGAACAAAATGGTGTTGTGAAGATTTAGTCATTCTATAACCGTATAGTACATTCCATAGTCACATTGGCATTCGCGCTTTGCATCTGGCTTGTTTGAAAAAGATTTTCGTACCAACCTTTCACGCTCAAACGCGTGCGGGAACCAACTGACCAATCAATTGCGCTCACCGGTCCTATGCTGCGAAGGAAAAATTCTTGTCGTTTCTCAGAACCGGCATAGGTAAACCGTGATTGACTAAAATAACG
>SCUC01000607.1 GCA_004322375.1 Bacteroidota bacterium | reverse complement strand
TCCCGCTTGTACTTGTAACGGCAACGGTAATTCGGATATGGCACATTTTCCAACTGAATTTGGTAGAACATAAATTGGAAACCCTCCGAGGCCCCATAACTCATTATTGAAAGGTGGAAAACTTGTTGGGGTGATAGTAGAAATCCATTCGTCTGTGGTGGCATCTTCTGGAAATGATGCTATTCCTTGGTCGAGGTCATTCGTGTTATAGAAAAAACCCCATGGTGTTGGTGGAGAAGGATAAATCCCATTTCCAGGACCACTACCTACGTAAACATTTGAACGATGCACCCTACAATAGATCACGGAATCTTTTGCGCCTATCGTATTTCCCATTTGAACAAAAATAGAATCTATTCTTCCCGATGTAGGAGCAATAAGCCAGACACCTACGACATCTTTATGATGAGTTTCTATAGAAGTATCAGAAGGGTAAGATGATGGCGGATAACCATATGTAATTCCTCCGTTACAAATTATATTATTATCCCTTAGATTTTGTCTTTTACCTTTTTCTTCAAGAGGTTCAACCTGTGCTAGGAGTGTAACGCTCACCGATATGAATAAAAAGAAACATAGAAAAATTTTTTTTTGCATTTTTACCCCTTAAATAAATTAAAATACTCACCATGCTTGGATATTTATTGCTATTAATCCATGGATTAGTGTGTAAAGAAATTGCATGCAATAAATATGCGAAAAATATAATATTTATCCGCTCAAAAACAAACTACAAACAAAAAACCCACTCCAACTGTTCTGAAACAGTTTTGAAGCGGGTTCTAGAAAGAGATTGCCACTCCCGCTCTTCGAGCGGGATCGCAATGAGGGAGTACTAACGTTTCAGCGATGGGTATCAAACCCATCGCTGGAACATTGATAAGTTTATTTCCTCAACATCGTTTTACGTTGGTTAACAAGGGGGCTGTTATGCTCGTTCTGAAACTTTCAATCTATTCAATGCGCGGGCTAAGGCGGCTTGGGCGCGTTCGATGTTTGTATCGGGGTTGCGTTCGGCAATTCTGTTTTGGGCGCGGGATTTTGCTTTTTCTGCACGCTCGATATTTATTTCATCCGCTCTTTCTGCTGATTCGGCAAGCATTGTAACTTTGTTGTTCAGAACTTCAACAAAGCCGCCGCCTGTCGCGTAGCGGATTTCATTGCCGCCTGCATCGCGAAGCTTCGCTTCTCCGATTCCAATGGTGGAGAGGAGGGGAGCGTGATTAAACAGCACTTGAAAGCTTCCCATAACTCCGGGAGCGGTAAAGCTGTTCACATCGCCTTTGAAAACAACGCGTTGCGGGGTTACAATTTCAAGCTTGAATGATTTATCGCCCATCGTAGTTATGCCGCCATCTTCTTTGCGTTTGCCATAACATCCTCAATTGCGCCGCACATGTAGAACGCGCCTTCGGGGAGATTGTCGTATTCGCCTTCGATGAGTCCTTTGAAGCTGCGAATCGTATCTTCCAGCTTAACGTATTTGCCGGGGATGCCGGTGAACTGCTCAGCGACGAAGAAGGGCTGGGAGAGGAATTTCTGAATCTTACGAGCGCGGGCAACGGTAATTTTATCGTTATCGGAAAGCTCGTCAATGCCGAGGATGTTGATGATGTCCTGTAAATCTTTGTAGGTTTGAAGCGTTTCTTTTACGCGCTTGGCGACATAATAATGTTCTTCGCCTAACACAAGCGGGTCAAGGATACGCGAGGTGGAGTCGAGCGGGTCAACCGCGGGGTAGATACCAAGCTCTGAAATTTGCCGGCTTAACACTGTTGTTGCGTCGAGGTGACTGAACGTTGTTGCAGGCGCGGGGTCGGTTAAGTCATCGGCAGGAACGTAGATTGCCTGCACGGACGTGATGGAACCTTTCTTCGAGGAGGTGATACGTTCTTGCAACTCACCCATCTCCGTGCCGAGCGTTGGCTGGTACCCTACTGCGGAGGGCATGCGTCCGAGCAGAGCGGATACTTCCGAGCCTGCCTGGACGAAACGGAAAATATTATCAACGAAAAGAAGAACGTCTCTTCCCTCGTCGCGAAAATATTCAGCCATGGTCAATGCCGTTAACGCTACGCGTTGACGGGCGCCGGGGGGTTCGTTCATTTGACCAAAAACGAGCACTGTTTTATCAAGCACACCGGATTCTTCCATTTCGCGATAGAGGTCGTTGCCTTCGCGGGTACGCTCGCCCACGCCGCCGAACACCGAGTAGCCGCCATGGTGCTTGGCTATGTTATGGATAAGTTCCTGGATGATAACAGTTTTGCCTACGCCTGCGCCGCCAAAGAGTCCGGTTTTTCCACCCTTTGTGTAAGGCTCAAGCAAATCAATTACTTTGATTCCTGTCTCAAGGATTTCTTTTTTCGTGCTGAGGTCTTTGAACTCCGGCGGCGGGCGATGAATCGAGTACATGATGTCTGTTTTCATGGGCGCCTTGCCATCAATTGCCTGCCCGGTAACATTGATAAGTCTGCCGAGCGTTGCGGGACCTACAGGAACGGAAATCGGCGCGCCCATATCATGCGCTTTCATGCCGCGAACCAAGCCGTCGGTTGAGTCCATAGCAACGGTGCGCACTCGTTCTTCGCCAAGATGCTGCTGGACTTCACAAATTAGTTCTTCCTGCTGACCTTCGATGTTGGTGCGGGGAATTTTGACGGCGTTAAGTATTGACGGGAGCTTTCCGCCGGAAAAATCAATGTCAACAACGGGCCCAATAACCTGGGTGATGATACCTTCGTTCATTCAGTTCCTTGAAAATAATATGTATGGATTGTGAGTAACCAAGGGGTTGTCTCAAAAAATAGTGGGCGCAACCTTCATGGTTGCGTTTCCTCAAAACCGCAGACATAAAGTCTGCGACTACACATAACAGGGCTTTTGAGACATCCCCTTGATGAATACGTTAAAGAAAAAACCACTCAATGAAAGAAATTTAGAGTGTTTTTGTATAAAATAAGAAAAGAATATAGGGTTTTTAGAGGAATTTAACAAAAATGCGGAGTGCTCCGCCAGAGGCGGTTCTCCGCTTCGCTACGAGACTGTTGATTGGGTTTTTGGATTGGAAATAATTGAGGTGTATTTGAGGTTTGGTTGGGAGTGGCATTCCTTCTCAATTAAGGAAAAAAGTA
>SCUC01000606.1 GCA_004322375.1 Bacteroidota bacterium | reverse complement strand
TTACCTATACTGATAGCGACGATAAATTGAAAACGATAATTCAAAGAAAAATAGATCAGGGTATTCTCCCTCGCCTCAATGACGAAATGATTGACGCTTTAGCAGAGATAAACCTAGAAGAAGGCTATAGTAATTTTTCTACAAAAGCATTGAAGAAAATCCTTCCGCATTTGAGGGAAGGATTGCCGCCTTATGAAGCTTTTGTGAAAGCAGGGTATAACCCAACACAAAGGGCAGGAAAACAAGGAGGAGAAGAACTCATGAAAATAGCGCCGCTTGCGCCTAACGAGCTTCGTAATCCGATTGTACAACAAATGTTGAGTGAAACTTTCCGGGTAGTTAATGCAATTGTAAAAGCTTACGGCAAACCCGATATGATACGGGTTGAGATGGCGAGGGAATTAAAGAGACCCAAAACCAAACGTGAGGAAGCGCGTAACAAAGCTATTCAAAAACGAAAAGAACGCGAAGAACATGCAGAATTTCTTACAATTTATTTAGGACATACTATCGAGCCCAACAATCCGGAAGTGAGAAAGTATGAGCTTTGGCTTGAGATGGGTTGTGAGGATACAACGTTAGATAACCTTGATTTGTTTTTGAAAAACGGTAGAATCATTGACTCTAAGAAATATCAATTATGGTTAGAGTGTAATCGTATTTCCCCATATTCCGGTCAACCTATATCACTCACGAAGCTTTTTAGCCCAGAAATAGAAATCGAGCATATCCTACCTTACAGCAAAACGATGAACAATGAATTTACTAATCTCTGTTTGTGCGAAACAAGCATAAACAGGGAAAAGGGGAACAGATTACCCTATGAATTTTTTGCATCGAAAGGTACAAATGAATTAGAATTGTTCAAGAAGCGTGTTGCAACGTTGAGCAACGAGGCGAAAAAGAAACGGTTCCTTGCTGATGAAATTCCTGAAGATTTCTTGAACAGTCAGATTGTTAATACAAGCTACGCTGCGCGCGAGCTTCATGCACGGCTTGAGATGCTGCTTCCTCCCGTTCCTGATGGCGATACAAAGAGATTACGTGTACAAGTGGTAAACGGACAGGCAACAGCAACGCTACGGCGGCTGTGGGGACTTAATTCGATTCTCTCGAAAGGTGATATAGATACAAAGAATAGAGGAGACCACCGCCATCACGCCATTGATGCAATCACTATTGCCTGCACGACACCTTCCTTGCTCCATACGCTTACTACGTACAGTAAATTTAATGAGTTGAATAAGCTTACCAATGACCACATTGAAGCGCCCTGGAAGGGATTCCTCACAAATTCAAGTGAGGCGATCAACAAGATTATCGTTTCGTATCGAAACCAAAAACGCCTAGTTGGTAAAAAACCTAACAAGATAAACGTGAAGAATCTTGAGAAGCATCCTAGCGGGTATATCAAGCAAAGTACGATAACGATAAGGGGTGCATTGCATGAAGAGACAAGTTACGGACTAGTGAGCCAAAATGGTGAGGAAATTTTTGTTACTCGATGGCCCCTTGAAAAGTTTACAAAAGAAAATCAATTAGATAAAGTTCTCGATGATAAAGTGCGGGAGGTGTTGCGAGAACGGGTTGCTCGATTTGGAGGTGATATTAAAAAAGCATTTGCCGAAAACCCTGAAGATCCAATTTACATGTATTCCTTAAATGGGGTCAAAGTACCGATAAAGAGAGTTCGGGTTAAGAACCCTTCTGAAAATTTAGTAGAAGTGCGACCGAAGGTGTTTGTTGAGAGTGGAAACAATTATTGTATAGCAATTTATAGAGACCGTGAAACCGGAAAATCAGAATTTGATACAATAACATTTTGGGATGCAATACGAAAGACACTTCGGAATGAATCTCTTTTTTCTACTTCAAAAAACGGAAAACCTATTTTATTTACACTCCAGCAAAAAGATATCGTTGTTCGTTACGAGAATCATCCAGATGAGATTAATTGGAATGACATCGAATACATACGAAATAATCTCTATCGTGTAAGGAAATTTGACATTAAGGGAATTATTTATCTTGATTATCTTTATGCGGCAGAAATTGATGATAAACAAGACAGAAATAGATTGTTTATTTCACCTGTTCCAAATACACTTAAATGTGTAAAAGTTGAAATCGATCTTCTCGGCAACATCATCAAAAAAGAAGGAATCTAAACGGAAAAGACCTCCGAGGTTTACAAGACCTTGAAGGTCTGAGGAGCCATAATGATTAAACGTACACTCTGCATCAACAATCCTGCGTTTCTCAAGAAGCAGGATAACCAGCTTGTTATCGAACGGGATAAGGAGGTGATTGATACTATCCCCATCGAGGATATCGGCGTTGTGATTTTAGACCACTATCAAATCGCGCTTACCGGCGCGAGCATTAACGCGATTCTTGCCAACGATGGGGTCATCATCACCTGCGACGCTACTCACCATCCGAGCGGGGTGCTGCTGCCCGTCGCGGGAAACTCTCTCCACTCCGAAATTTTCCGCGCACAGGTCGAATCTTCCATCCCCCTGCGAAAGCAATTGTGGATGCAGACAATGAAGGCGAAAATCCTGAATCAAGCGGCAGTGCTCGAGGCAAAGGAAATTGACGCAGAGCCGCTGCAACGGTACGCCAAGGATGTTCGTTCGGGCGACCCGAATAATTATGAAGGGCGCGCGGCGGCGTTTTACTGGAAACGGGTTTTCCCGACTCTCCCTGAGTTCACCCGCGAGCGGGAAGGGGTGTTTCCTAACGTTTTGCTGAATTACGGGTATGCCGTGCTGCGGGCGACAGTCGCAAGGGGAATCGTCAGCGCGGGGCTGCATCCTGCGCTCGGCATCCACCACCGGAACCGCTATAACGCGTTCTGCCTCGCCGACGACCTGATGGAACCCTATCGCCCATTTGTTGACCAAATCGTCCAAGCGATGGTGGAAGAATGTGGGGATATCATTGATCTTGTGCCGGAGACTAAACGGCGTTTACTTTCCGTATTGGGGAATGACGTTATTATCGAGGGTGAACGAAAGCCCTTACAGCTTGGCATCAGCCGCACCTGCAGCTCGCTGGTGAAGTGTTTCGGCAAGGAAACGGCAAAAATCCTTTATCCCGGCTTTTATGCGCCTGAATGAGTACAGAATTATGTGGGTGCTGGTGTTCTTCGATTTGCCCGTTGTATCGGAATCCGACCGGAAGGCATACACCTCGTTTCGGAAAAACCTGCTCAAGGACGGCTTCGACATGTTCCAGTTCTCCATCTACGTGCGGCATTGCATGAGCCATGACCAGGCTGACGTGCATATCAAGCGGGTAAAGAAAATTCTGCCCAAAAAGGGGAAAGTCGGCATCCTGCGGATAACCGATAAGCAGTTCGGAATGATGGAAATTTTCGAGGGAAAAGAGGCAGTTGACGCAAAACCGCCTCCCCAGCAGCTTGAGATGTTCTAAAAAACCCGCCGGAAAAGAAAAAAAGGCATCCAAAAGGACGCCTTTTTTTCTTTTGTATTTTTCCTGTAACCCTTTATCCCATAGGGGATTACCCTATGGGATATTGAAACAAATCTATTCAGAAAAATATTTGAAAGCAAACTACAACTTAACCCCTCGCCGCTCTGCGTGTTGCCCGATTGAAACAAATCTATTCAGAAAAATATTTGAAAGCAAACTACAACCAGCTGTTAGATCGTTCTTCGAATCAATCCATTGAAACAAATCTATTCAGAAAAATATTTGAAAGCAAACTACAACAGCAACTCCGTCATCACGTCATATCGAAACATTGAAACAAATCTATTCAGAAAAATATTTGAAAGCAAACTACAACCGCGCGGCAGTCCGGACACATAAGCCCATAATTGAAACAAATCTATTCAGAAAAATATTTGAAAGCAAACTACAACATGCCATGGCGGGCATCGCTTGCAGGCAGCATTGAAACAAATCTATTCAGAAAAATATTTGAAAGCAAACTACAACTCAGGCGTGAATTTTAATACCCGTAGCATTATTGAAACAAATCTATTCAGAAAAATATTTGAAAGCAAACTACAACTGCCGATCGGCAGATGTTAAGGATGCCGTAATTGAAACAAATCTATTCAGAAAAATATTTGAAAGCAAACTACAACACAGAATCAACAGAGTTCTCACCCAAACGCATTGAAACAAATCTATTCAGAAAAATATTTGAAAGCAAACTACAACTCCCTTAACTTTCGCTCCCCAAACATTATCATTGAAACAAATCTATTCAGAAAAATATTTGAAAGCAAACTACAACTCCAAACAGCACGTCGGTTTGGGTTGCGTTATTGAAACAAATCTATTCAGAAAAATATTTGAAAGCAAACTACAACATTCGAACCAACGCCTCTGCCATCGCCGTTATTGAAACAAATCTATTCAGAAAAATATTTGAAAGCAAACTACA
>SCUC01000007.1 GCA_004322375.1 Bacteroidota bacterium | reverse complement strand
TTGCAGTGCGATAGTCTCGGCAAGCTGCCGGGATGGATTCTGGCTTGTATCTAACGATGCATTCCAGATGATAGTTGCCGAGCGCTCATTAAACGCAGTATGATATGCATCCACAGCCGAGAGGAGCGAACGAATTTCTATCCGCGCTGTTGTATTTGCCAGCGTGTCAAAAACGGTCTCGAATTCTCTTCGCTGCTCGAGATACGTATTAAATGCGGCAGAATCCCGCGTAAGAATATAGGAACGTATCGCATCGGATTCGAGCGCCAAAATTCTTGCCAGCTTGATTGAATACAGGTTATTTCTTTCTGTCAGTTGGAGATCATCTCTGCCGGTAGTAAACGCTCCCCGAAGCTGGAATAAGACAAACGTACTGGAGAGTACCATAAACCCTATAATAAAGACAAACCCTACGAGAACTTTGCCGAAAAGTGAAAACCGAGGTTTGAACGTATGTGCACTCTGTTCAGACATCAACGTAATGAATGAGTTACCTTAGTGTAAGCAACAAGCATAAATAACAATCTTGCCGTTTTTAAGAAACGGCGCAAAGCGTTCTCGCCCGCCTCAAACGGGAATCGTCAAAACAAAAAAAGCCGGATCCACAGTATGAACTTATAAATATACAGAGAACGGCAATAATGTACCTATGGTACAGACTTCAAGTGACTTTAGCGTTAAAAGATAATGGAGAAAAACGTTAAATCCAAATCCTTACTTTAAGTGATTTAAGCAAGAGATTACAAATCAATACAAACAACAATAATAAATAGCCGTTGCCATAAGACTATAACTATGATTTCTCCATCAGGGTGGTTCCAAAAACCACCAACATTGTCATTCCCGTCCGCCTGAGGCGGATTATCGGGGGATCTTGTACCATTTAGCTAAGATTCCCGCTTAAATCCTGCGGGAATGACGGTCGAAAGGGCGTTTTTGGAAACACCCCTTATTAAATGTATTGCCTTCAATTTCTAAGCCGCATATACAATTGTTGTTTCTATGCTAAAATAGAACAATTCCTACCAAATTGTCTCATTTTAGAACAGTCAAAACATAAAAACATTGTTCGATAGTTGAACATAAAAACATTAATATTGGCTTTTTGTTCTGTTTTAGCCAATTATGGAAATGGCATAGCTATTGCTATTATTTATTATGAGTTTATGTAGGGAGCGCTCTCACAAGTTTATACACACACAACACACGCGAAAACCCCGGACGAGAGTTCGGGGTTTTTTGTTGATTAAATTATTTCTTGGGTATCGTGGCACACAGCACGACACATGCACCCAGACAACAAACTAATTTTCTTTGACAAGGTACAAAGTTTTCCAACGTTGGTCAGGAGCATAACTCCCTCCAAAAATTGCCAAAAGTGAATGAAGTTATATGAGGGGGGCAAAAGTCATGTCGAAAAACGTTCTTTTACGACAAATCATCCATGGGAACAATATCAACTTTGCAACTTTGCAAGGTTTGCAAACTTTGCAATTTGTGGTATCGGTTTGCAAAGTTGCAAAGTGCAGGTAGTATCGTTTTTTTCTCAAAGGACATCATCTGCAATCTGCCAATTTTGGTATGTGTTGGCTGATGGCAGATGGTAGAATTGGAAAAAACAGCTACACAATGGCTGGGGATTGCCACATCCCTTCAAATTCACAAACGAAAAACAAAAAACTAACAACTTCTTCCGCCTTTGCTTTTCACCTCAAAAATAAATATGTTTCATCTCATCAAAATCAAGGAATAAGCTTGCCACAATCAGAATTTGAAAAATTTGTAGAAATTACAAAACGTCTCAGGAAAGAATGCCCCTGGGACCGGGAGCAGACGCATGACTCTATCAAACACTCGTTAATAGAAGAAGCATACGAAGTTGTAGAGTCAATTGACCACTCCAACGTGGAAGAATTAAAAAAAGAGCTTGGAGATATCCTGCTCCATGTTGTTTTCCACTCCAACATAGCGGAAGAAAACAATGAATTCACGCTTGAAGAAGTTATCCGGGGGATTAGCGAGAAGATGGTGCGACGTCACCCTCATATTTACGGTGATGTAAAAGTCGAGGGAGCAGCCCACGTCAAGCAAAATTGGGAAAAAATAAAAATGTCGGAAGGACGCGAATCTATCATAGATGGCGTGCCAAAGCACATGCCCGCCCTGCTCCGGGCGCATAGAATACAGGAAAAAGCCTCAAAAGTAGGTTTTGATTGGAAAAAAGCAGAAGATGCATGGAAAAAAGTGGATGAAGAGATGGCTGAGCTGCATCAGGCTATTGGGATACAAGACACGAAAAAAACTAACTCAGAATTTGGAGATTTGCTCTTTGCTTTAGTAAATTACTCTCGGTTTATTGGCGTCAACCCCGAAAACGCGCTTCGTTCTACAATTGACAAATTTATCACAAGATTTCAGTATATTGAGAAGCGGCTCAAGGAACAGAACAAAGACATCCACAACTCTACATTAGAAGAAATGGATGCCCTCTGGGATGAAGCGAAGATTCACGGGACGATGGAGTGATGGAGTATAGTAATATTGTCTTCATTCATATAATAAATTCGTTTCAGCATTGAGTTCACAAGCGATGGGTGTTATACTTCTACGAGTCATAGACCATCGCGACTGATTTTTTAACATTAACTGAAGTTACCCTCTTAAATAGGGTTTAGCAGCCCACACCGCCTGAGACGGATTAAGCCGTGAGTTGCCTACAATAGTTTTGTTCAGTAAAGTGTCAACTTGTATTGATGCCCCATACGCAGTTTGTGGCTAAAGCCATCACGGGTTTATTAATCCTATCCACGAGCTAAAGCTCGTGGCAATGAAGTTGCTCAAATCAAAGAAAAGTTCAATCATTGCCACGACCTTCAGGTCGTGGATAATGATAAAAATTTTTATTAAAATGGACTTTAGTCCATTTTGTTTAACATCAATCATTAACAATATCGTCATGGCGCTTCTTACGAATATTACCATGACAATTTTTTTATCAATCTACCCCATCCCCCGTGGGGCTGTCTCAAAAGATAGTAGGCGCAACCTTCATGGTTGCGTTTCCAAATCAACACCGCAGAGATAAAGTCTGCGACTACACTATAACCGGGCTTTTGAGACAACCCCAATGAGGGGTCGGGTTCACGTTCTTAAAAGGAAAATCATTGAAAGAAGAACATAGAAAATGGCACACGCAATGGCTTAGCCGCGAGTTTGAGATGCTCGTGTTCGGTCATGCGGGCTATCCTGTCATTTTATTCCCGACCTCGAAAGCGCGGTATTACGAGAATAAAGATTTTAAGCTCGTTGATTCCGCTATCCCTCTCATCGAAGCAGGAAAAATAAAAATTTATTGCCCGGATGGAATTGATTCCAAAAGCTGGTACAATTATTCCATTCACCCCGCTGACCGCGTGAAAACGCATATCGCGTATGAGAACGTTCTTGTTAACGATATTATACCGATGGCGAAGCACGAAACAGGCTTTTCGAAAGTCGCTGCCGCAGGATGCAGCTTCGGAGGGTATCATGCGGCAAATCTCGCATTTCGCCATCCTGACCTTGTCGGCTATATGATGAGCATGAGTGGAGCGTTCGACATAAAGCAATTCATCTACGGCTACTATGATGATAATTGTTATTTCAACAACCCGCCGGATTACCTTCCCAACTTGAACGATCACTGGCATCTTTCGCATTTACGAACTATGGGTATTGTGCTTGGGACAGGCGAATGGGACATGTGCTTAGATGAAAATATCAGGTTATCGAATATTCTTAATCAAAAAGGAGTCCGCCACTGGCTCGATGTTCGCGCAGGCACGGGTCATGATTGGCCCTGGTGGCGGGAAATGTTTCCACAATATTTATCACAGGTACACTAATTGATATGAAAAAAATTGGAATACTATTCGGCATGGAAGAAAGCTTTCCATCCACAGTCGTTGAACGCATCAATGCAAAGAATGAAAAAGATATTGTTGCCGAGGCAGTTCGAATTGATAAAGTCATTCAGAACGAGCCCCTGGAGTACGCAGTTATTATTGATAGAATTTCACAGGACGTTCCCTTCTACCGCGCCATGCTGAAGAATGCCGCAATCACGGGAACAGCAGTGATCAATAATCCGTTCTGGTGGAGCGCAGACGATAAATTTTTCAATAACGCGTTAGCCATGCAGATAGGGGTAGCCGTACCCAAAACTGTTATCCTCCCTTCCAAAAACCATCCCACGGATACGACCGAAAAATCATTTCGTAATCTTGGGTACCCTCTGGACTGGGAAGGAATTTTCAACTACGTCGGATTCCCGGCGTACTTTAAACCTTTCGCAGGCGGCGGATGGAAAAATGTTTACAAGCTGAATAACGCAGACGAGTTTTTCAGAGCATACGACGAAACAGGTCAGCTGGTGATGATGCTTCAGGAAGAAATTATTTTCACGGAGTATTTTCGATGCTATTGTTTGGATAGAAAAGACATCCACATTATGCAGTACGATCCC
>SCUC01000605.1 GCA_004322375.1 Bacteroidota bacterium | reverse complement strand
TCCGTTTTAATCACATGCTTATTCTCGGTAAATGCCTCACCCCGGACGACGGCACTGAGTTGATTATCCGTAATGTCTACAACATAAAAATTATTGAATAGGAGATTTTTTACGTCATGCAAGTACAATAATTCACTTAACCAATTAACGAGTAACTGTTCTTTATCTATCCCGGAAACGCTTATTTTATATTCGTACGTACCTTCTACCCTTGATAAATCGGTGATGATGTCAAATAATGCAAACGCTGCATGAGAGAATAATTCTTGTAATGAGCTACCAAATACGTCTATCCCGATATCTGCAGTGTGGTCTATAAGTATATATTTGGCCATAAGTCTCCATCGTAAACGGCCAGCTATCAGCAGATAGCGCTGGGCTTTTTGGACAATCGAAATAAACGATTGCAGGACCATGCTCCTGCACGTACCTGTCGCCATCCCTTGATCGCTGAATGCTTGCAAAAATCAATACACTACGGCATGATAAAATCGTGCTCGGGGTGTCTGATAGTAAGCACTGGACAGGGGGCCTTACGTACGACTTTTTCTGCCACACTACCCATAATTGCATGAGATAGCCCCGTCCTGCCATGCGTACCAAGTACAATTAAGTCAATCTTGCACTCCTTTGCAGTCTTAATGATCTCGGCAAACGGAACCCCCTGGATAATAATGGCCTCAACCGATATTTTGTTTTTCGCATCTTCATTTACGCACTTGAGCAGTCTCTCCCTTAACTTATTAATAGTCTCTTCGTCTATGATATTGACATTATAGAGATCCGGATCATTAATGTCGTAGACACGAATATCCAATACATGCATCAGATAGAGCTTTGCCTGGTATTTTTCAGCGAATTCGATTGCATATTTCAGGGCCATCTCGGAATAGACTGAGTAATCAATCGGACAGAGTATATTTTTTATGCTAACCATGTACCCTCCTCCTTTTTATTGTTTCAGAATAAGTACCGTATCTATGGCATCATCGACCTTTTGGATATAAACACATTGTATCTTGTCACGGATTTCCTTATCAACTTCTTCATAATCCTCCCTGTTTTTTAAGGGTAGCACAATTGTCTTCACCCCAGCCCTTATGGCTGCAAGCACCTTTTCTTTCACTCCACCAATGGGTAACACATTTCCCGTCAGTGTGATTTCCCCGGTAAGGGCTACTTCTCTCCTTGCCTGCCTGCCCGTTAATAGCGAAATCAATGCCATACACATCGTAATCCCTGCCGAAGGCCCGTCTTTCGGTATGGCACCGGAAGGCACATGGATATGGATTTCGGAGGTATCATAAAAATTTTCATCTATACCAAGTCGTTTTGCATTACTTCGGACATAACTGAGTGCGGCAATGGCCGATTCTTGCATGACGTCACCCAATTGTCCTGTAAGGGTTAATTCTTTTTCTCCTTTCATCCGGGATGCCTCTACAAAGATGATATCACCTCCTGTTTCTGTCCAGGCAAGGCCAGTGACCACTCCAATCCGGTCTTCTTCGTCGGTAACCTGATAGAAAAATTTTCTTGGGCCAAGAAATTTCTCTATCGTCTCTGACCGTATTTCTTTTGTAACCTGTCCACCGGCAACTATCTCTTTGGCAACTTTTCTGCAGATCGATGCAATTTCACGCTCAAGGTTCCTCAGTCCTGCCTCTCTGGTGTATTCCCGAATGATCTTATAGAGAGATTGGTCCTGAAATATGATAGGATGATGTTCTAATCCATTTTCTTTAATTTGCTTCGGGATCAGAAATTGATGCGCTATCTTTAATTTCTCATCTTCGCTGTACCCGGGAAGATATATGACCTCCATCCGGTCTCTCAGTGCAGTATGAACGGTATCAAGAATATTGGCCGTTGTGATGAATAAAACGTTAGAAAGATCAAAAGCAACATCGAGGTAGTGGTCAACGAAACTAACGTTTTGCTCAGGGTCTAAGACTTCCAGCAAGGCAGAAGCAGGATCTCCCCTAAAATCAGCGCCAATTTTATCAATTTCATCTAACATGAATACCGGGTTACAGGATCCTGCGCGACAAATTTCCTGCATGATACGTCCAGGCAATGCGCCTACATACGTACGTCTGTGTCCCCGAATCTCGGCTTCGTCACGGATACCCCCTAAAGAGATGCGGATAAACTTTCTGCCCAGAGTACGCGCAATTGATTTCCCTAATGAGGTTTTACCCGTTCCCGGAGGACCACAAAAACAGAGGATAGGGCCTTTCAGTTTTTCCTTTAATTTATGCACAGCCAGGAACTCAAGGATACGTGCCTTAACCTTTTCCAGGCCGTAATGGTCTTCATCCAGAATCCGCGCTGCCTGACCGATTTCCAGATTGTCAATGGTCTTTTTGTTCCAGGGAATATTAATGAGATAATCCAGATAGGTTCGGGAAACCGGATATTCAGCCGATGCCGGATTAATATCTCTCAACCTGTCTAATTCTTTGATAGCCACATCTTCTACCTCCTTGGGCATTGTTGCCTCTTTAATCTTTTCTTCCAGCTTATTGATTTCTTCCATATGGGGGTCTTCCTGTCCCAATTCCTTCTGGATAACCCTTAACTGCTCCCTCAGGAAGTACTCCCGTTGGGTCTTTGACATCTCTTTCGCAACCTCTTCATCAATCTTCCCCCGAACCTCTTTCAACTGGACTTCTTTATTCAGATAGTGGAATACGACCCTTAATCGTTTCTGGGGGTCAATCATCTCTAATAGTTTCTGTTTTTCATGAACAGGCAATTCCAGATAAATCACTACCAAATCAGCCAATATCGATGGATTATTGATGGTGTCAATCGTAGAAATAACGTCTTTAGGCAAGGTCTTTCCCAGCATAGCGCTCAGCTTAAAGAGTGTGATAACGCTCTGTACAAGGACGTCGATCGTTTCAGATTTTTC
>SCUC01000066.1 GCA_004322375.1 Bacteroidota bacterium | reverse complement strand
ATCTTGCAGAAACTCTCAATGCAAAAGGTTATTCTCTTCGCTGTTTAATTCGAAAGACATCAAGCCTCGAGTGGATTAAGCATCTTCCCATTGAATACATCCATGGCGACTTATTTGATGAACAAACGTTAGAACATTGTGTAGCTAATGTTGATTATATTTATCATCTAGCGGGAATAACAAAAGCTAAAACGAAAGAAGAATATTACAGGGGAAACCACCTTGCAACAAAAAATCTTCTTAACGCTGCATTAAAACACAATCCCGGCGTACAGCGATTCATCCATGTCAGCAGTCAAGCAGCAGTAGGACCGAGTCCGCGTGATAAATCAATAGACGAAACAACTCCCTTTCACCCTCTTACCACATACGGCATTAGCAAAATGGAAGCGGAAAAAGAATGCTTGAAGATGATGGATAAGCTGCCGATTACCATTACGCGCCCCCCAGCGGTTTACGGACCCAGAGATAAAGACGTATTTGAATTCTTCAACACGATGAACAAAGGGTTGCAGCCGATGATCGGGTTCCATGAAAAATATGTAAGCCTTGTTCATGTTCGAAGTTTGGTAGAAGGAATTATTCTAGCTGGCGAACATCCACGTTCAGCAGGTCAAACATATTTTATCTCCAGCGAACGATATTACGGGTGGAAAGAAATCGGAGATATTACAGCCCGTATAATGCAGAAAAAAGCTCTCAGGGTGAAAATCCCGCATTGGGCAGTATTTGTGATAGGAACATTTGCTGAATTATTCTCTCGTTTTAGCCCCAAACCTGCGTTGCTCAATCTAGAAAAAGTAAAAGATATTATTCAAGAAGCATGGACGTGCGACGTAACAAAAGCCAAAAATGAGCTTGGATATAAAGAAACAATTAGTTTAGAAGCAGGAATACGCGAAACCGTGCAATGGTACAAAGAACAAGGCTGGCTCAAATAGAATTTTGAAAGCAGCCGATAGTTTTGTATATTTAGAACCTAGATTGATTGCGGGGTGGAGTCCGCCTTTGGCGGAGTAGCTGTTGGTATAATAAACCACATAAGTATCTTTTTTTGATCGCGGGGTGGAGTCCGCCTTCGGTGGAGTAGTTCGTTGGGCTCGTAACCCACATAAATTTTTTTTTGATCGCGGGGTGGAGCAATTGGTAGCTCGTTGGGCTCATAACCCAAAGGCTGCAGGTTCAAGTCCTGCCCCCGCTACAAAACAAAATCCTGATTGGCAAACGCCAGTCAGGATTTTTTATTATATTTTATGTTTATCTCATAAAAAGCGACGAGGGGCTCCGTTACATCGGGCATACGCCAACTCTTGAAAAACGTTTGATGGAGCACAATAGCGGAACTTGTCATTCAACTAAACGCGGGACAAATTGGAAAATTATTTATACAGAAGAATTCACAACTCGTTCAGAAGCAATGAAACGAGAAAAATGGTTTAAATCCGGAGTTGGTCGTCAATGGGCAAACGACAATATCGCAGGGTGGAGTCCGCCTTCGGCGGAGTAGCTCGTTGAGCTCATAACCTCCCGTTTTGCGGGATAAACTCCGGCGGCAGGTTCAATCCGCTGCAGGCGGACCGCCCCCGCTAAAGAAATCCCGACTTACCAAAGCAAGTCGGGATTTCTTATTCAACCTCTTTCCCCAATCACATTTTTTATTACTTATTTATCATAGTGCCATTTGTCACTATTTCACCAGTAACATTTTCTTCACTTCAATAAACGAATGCTCAGGATTTTCTAGACTCACAGCTTCAAGACGGAAGAAATATAATCCGCTTGCATAGCCTGTTCCATCGAATGGAACAACCCTGTATCCTGCTGATTCTTCATTATCAACAAGCGTGGTAACAAGCTGACCAAGCGTGTTGAACACCTTGATTTGAACGTGAGAGCGTTCCGGCAGGGCGTACTTTATTCTCGTCTCCGGATTGAATGGATTCGGATAATTTGAGAACAGTTGATAAACCTGAGGTACTTCATCCTCAACACCGACTCCCAAACGTACATAAAGCTTTGTAGCGTTGATAGATTGGGGCGATCCCATCGTACCAAGAACTCCATCAACTTTAAAGACTATTGAATCGGGCATTTCCCAAATTTCACCTCGTCTGGTATCATAAACGCGTAACTTGATATTATCTTCTTCAACCATGTTGCTGTAGATCATTAAGAACGCATACCATCGGTCATAGCGTCGGTTGTACGTTGCTTTCACAAAACCGCGGCATTCGTCGCCGGCAAACGCGCCAACAAACACACTATCGTATGAAATTTCTTTATTCTGTATCTTCAAAATACTTGTCATTGTCATGTTCGATTCGAACGCGTGAGGATTTACTACCCAATCCGTTAAGCCGATATTCGTTGTGGCTATCTGGCGTTGTTTGACTTCACCGTACTGCATATCGCCCGCAAACTGGTTCATTCCGGACAATGTGCCTGACGGGAAATAGCTAAACGAAGTATCCGACGGCAATCGTTTTGCATACAGCTTGTAGCCTTTGCCGGGTTCCATCGTTTCTAAGCTACCAATCCATTTCTTCGCTGCTCCGGCAGTCACATACTTCGCGAAAGAAACCTGGGCTTTAATAAAGTCGGTATCATGCACTGCCAATCCATAATTTGAGAATGCATCGTCTATGAATAAGGAACGCTTGGGGAGGTAAGAAATCCAGTTCCATCCCGTTCGTATCGGAATCCGGAAAGTAGAGTCAACGAAGTTTCCTTCTATAGCAAGCGTTCCCGATTCCTTTACTTTTAACATATAGCTCTGAGTATTCTCGAGCTCGACGAGAGAACCTGACCATTCATTCCCATCGTTCACGGCGAATTCATCAATAGATTTTACAATATCTCCTTGAGAAAGGGGAATGTCCGAAAGGATACCTGTTGTCGTCATATCCTGTGCGCGTACATTGGTGGAAAACCAATTCCATCCCGGTTTGATGCTTATTGGCAACACGTCATACGCGGCGGCATCAATTGCAGTAAGCGGTTCAGGTCTGTATGGGTCGCCAATGATGGTATCCTTCATAAATCGGAATGTTTCAAAGGTTGAATTATAAAGCCGACACTCGGAAGCATCCCAAACTCGGAATTTCACCCGCTCGCCGCGAGGATTGTTGCTATACACGGTCATGAAAATCCTGTATCCGACTGAAGGAACAAATTTAACATTTGCCACGCCTCGTACTTCTCCGCCAATAATAGCCGCCACAATATCATTCGTATCACTTGAGGGGATACTGCCAATGAGAAGTGAATCAATAATGTTCATTGAATACTCATATTTGTTGCTCGGAGCAACCCAATCCGGCAATTCGCAGCTGACATTCACGCTCACGGTAAAATCAGACACGCCAATATTCGGGTCGATTACTGAAACCATGCCTGTATAGTTGGCATTGATTCTTAATGTATCCGGAATGGTGAACACAATTTCACCAACGCTTGCCTGCCTGATGGTGCCGGTATCAGATGCGACCTGCAGCCATGATGGCTTTTCAGTTATCACGTAATGAGCATCCTGTGAGCTGCCGTTGCTGAGCCGCGCGACAAATTGAGCGGAACTATGGTAGGGAACATCTTTCGATATATGCGATTGACTCCAGATAAATCCGTTTCTTCGTACGGTAAACTTCCATTCCTTTGAGCCTTGCATGGCATTTCCCTGTGCATCCTTGATTCCTTTTACCAGCACCGTAAACTGTTGCCCTTCCAGCGCGACCGCTGAGGCGAGCGGTGTAATAATGATAGTATTGCCATTAGTTACCGCGCCTACGGCAATCGTATCTGCCGGCAAACCTCCAACTTCTTTCCGCATCAAAA
This sequence comes from Bacteroidota bacterium, assembly GCA_004322375.1. Lineage (GTDB taxonomy): Bacteria > Bacteroidota > Ignavibacteria > UBA10030 > SZUA-254 > FW602-bin19. The sequence continues at coordinate 7,832 of SCUC01000066.1, read as the reverse complement.
TCGAAACAGGCGTTATAGAATTCCGGTCTATCTTTTCGCTGAATGAAATTGAAATTTCCTCGCCAAGCGTTAACACCGAATCTGCCGGTTGAGGCGCGCCGAACACTTCCAGAGACGTCCTGTCAATCAAGCCTCGAATGACCGAGGAGTAGCCGTTGCCGGAAGCGCACTTGCTGTACGCTCGTATCTCATATTCTCCATCTTTTGCGATGCCTGAATAATCCCACTGGATGCTCGCGCTTTTTCCTTCCTGCAACGAGCTCGCTTTGAGCGAACCTATCGGCAGCCAGCTAACATCTCCCACTCTACGATATTGCGCTCCAATTTCTATGATAGAATCTTTCCCGTTAAACAGAACCAGAAAATCTTTCATCGTGATATTGAGCTTGCTGTGGGTGGAAGATGAATCCGCCTGATTCACTAACCAGCCGGATGCAGGCTCGAACAACGAAATATCGGTGCAAGGCGCGGCGAAGCGAACATCGAGGCTGATTGTTTTGGAAACATCTTCCCGGTCGCTTTCACACTCCGGACCGACCCGCAATAACAGCTTGCTGTAATCGTAGAAGATAGGACCCCGTTCTACGGTGAGCGTGAGGTAGCGGGTTTGGTTATACGGAACGGTCAACGGAACACCCGCGTAAATCGGAGCGCCATTGGCTGTAACGATTGCCCCGCCGCGATTCGATGAATCCACAATCGAAAGCACGTACGAACGGGTCTCCTCCGTTTCACTTTTATTGGTGAGGTTAAGAGTGAATATCGCAGGCTGATCCGGTTGAACGCCCACTTGTGCCGCCGGGGTTAAGCTAATCTCCGGTAAATCGCGCCGCGTCATTGTTGGCTTGCCTGTGTTATCTTTCCAGGGTTCATACGGACATGAGCTTGCGCCCGCTTTCACCTTGAAGACCGGGGAAAGCTCGTTCGAGGCTTTCATCACGTCAACCGTGAAATTGTCTCCATCGTCATTATCGGAAAGGAAATACCCAAAGCTTCTCGTTGTGGTTCCGGAAGTATCCGTCAGTTCATCAAGCCACTCGTGCTGGGTTAATTGCTGCCCGACAATCTCACTCTCGTTACCGGAAGTGCCAAAGCCAAGACCTGCGCTAAGCGATTGATCTAACCAGATAGTTTTCTTTTCCATATACGCGACAGTCGTATCTGCCTGGAAACTATATTGATAATCTGCCCCCGCGCTAAATGAGCGGTTGACTGTTAAAGCAGCAGTTGCCATTTGCGTACTATCCCATGCAAGCATATCTCTCCAGGCATTGATAAACGATTGGAAGAACGCTACGGAATCTTTTCCTCCGCTGTCTCTCCGCCGTATCGCATCCTGCTTTAACAGCTCTAAGCTCGGGATGACGGAATTTTTAATATGCCCGCGTGTAAATGCAAACGTCGTCGAGAATCCCGTTCTATCAAATCCGACTGCGGGAGGAGGCAGTACGATTTGACAATTCTGCACGTCAACCACGTCCGTCAACGCGAAGATATAGTTTTCACCATATCCGATAAAGATATCGGCATCCGCGCCCACAAAATTTTCACCGGGAGATGAAGAGTATTGGTCTGCGAATGTGCCGCAAATCGTTGTCGCCCCTTCTCTATCAACCTGGTTGCCTGCGGTAATATCAAGCTTCAGTACCGCTCTGAAAAATGTTTCCGTGGCAAGGAACACGCCAAAGCCGACGCCGTTCTGAAATTTGAATCCTAATTTCACATCAACGCCTAACCCGCCTCCGTTCTTATGATGCACTTCAAGAGGGTCAATTTTTTTGCAGAAAGAATACCCCTTCTCGACATACGCATACGAGCCATCGCCCGGCGGATCGTGAATAACATAAAGCGGAACGGGCGTGCTGAATCCGGTAACGAATCTGCTTCCCTGCCGTTGCTTTCTTCCTTTTACAATAGCCCATTGCGTTGCGATAACCGGTCGTTGACCGATAACCTCTGCTATTGCAGTAATAGCTTTTTGATAGGAACGATTAAACCCGCTAGCATCGTATCTTCCCGGCGCTGTGTTGGGAGTATTGGCATACGTGGTATATAACCCGATGCCATTTTTCACACCAATCGTTACGGGTTCATCTTCTACATCATTAATTTCGTCTATGATTGTTACAGTTGCCGTATCAACGTTACATACGCCTGCTGACCCGTAATCTTCTGTAACTAGAATTCTAAGATTGATTGGAGCGGGTCCTTGCTGGAGAATTCTCGCTCTCAATGGTTCGCAAGTATCCCCTGTCAAGCCGGTGATTTGCACTTTGATGGGAGCATGATAGATAAAATCGAGCGTTGTATCGGCGCTCGTCAGGTCAACGGCGCGGGCGCCTATATTTGTAAAATATTCAAGAATCGCCGCTCTGTCTAACGGAGCTTGCACATTGTTGACGTTTGTTACCTGCACGAAGTATTTCTGCGGCGATAAAATGATATTGTAATTTGTCGGGCTTGTTAGATTGAGCGTTGTAATGAAACACTCGCTCTCGCTACGAAACGTTAACTCGACATCCCCGATTGCCTTATTGCACCCGCCGGAAACTTTCCCGGTAATCCTTCGCGTTTTCGTATCCATGAAATTTTTCCCTGCGACATCCCCTGCGACAACAACCTGATACGAAGCGGGAGAAAATGTATGGTCATCCAATTTTGCTTCAATGGTATGCTCGCCCCTCGGAACAGAAACCCGGTACCCCCCCGAACGGTCGGTTACGCCGCGTGCGGTTCCGTCAACAAATATTTGGATATTCTGCGCGAAACAATTTGTTCCGGCATACTGAACATATCCTGTAATGGTATAGGATGTATTATCGGTAAACGTTACTTCGTTCTGCACCGGATTTCCCGTGCTTAACGTGATACCCTTGAATGCAGGAAGGAATTTTGAATCCTCTTTTTGAGGTATAACTCTAAAGGTAGTTGACGAGCCGTAATTAATGCCTCCAATGCTATAGTTCCCTTGTTGGTCTGTCAGGCTGCAAACGTTGAGATCAGGAACATCGGCAGACCAGAAGACACCGCCGTTTGTCGTTCCGTAATGACTTTTTCCCGTCAAATCCGTGATGATATTTCCAGCCCCTTCATCAAACGCCCAATATGCCAACAACCCTGTTTCTTTTCCGGTGAGCTTCTTGCTCATTGCATCTTGAATCTCGAATTGAGTTCTGGCGGCGTTCCAAATTCTCACCTCATCAATCTCGCCGGAATAGAATGCTGATTGCTGCTTTAACCTGCCGCCGATATTCCAGCTATCGGTTGTAACGGCAGGACCCGCGGTGGAAACCGTTTGGTTTACATACACTCCATTGCGATACAGTGTCCAGCTTGTTCCATCATACACAGTAGCAAGATGCACCCATGTATTCAAATCGTCGCCTGGAATGGGATAAGCGGTAACCACATTTGTTCCGTTGGAAACAGAGACTAAGGAATAAAATCCGTTCAGCAACATAAGGTTCGTGTATTCTCCTGTGGAGAAATCCCCGTGAGAAAGAATATTTTGCTGAGAGCTTTGCAACGACGTAGGTCGTACCCACGCTTCAAGCGTAATTGTCCCTCTGAAATTTAAGTCTGCCGGAGCTCCAAAGTCAATAACTCCGCGGTTGCCATCGAAGTGCAATGATTTCAAAGGAAGCGGTTCGATGCAAACTTTGACGCTTTCGACGCCTGTACCTGTGCCGTTAGCGACTCTGCCCGAAATTGTTCCATCTGCGGGACGCCAGCCGTAATCGCTGACGCGGCGCGATTCGCCGTATGTGCTGTTAAATGCCGCAATGCTATACTTGCTCGTTTTCCCCGGCGCAATTTCCATATCGCTGTACGTTACATCCGTACCGGACATTGTGGCAAGCAAGGTGGTATCTCTATAGAGATGAAATCCCGTCGGCGCGGCGCCGCTGCTCGTCCAATCGAGTTGCACATGGTCGCGATACGTTCCGTCGGAAGCTTTGAATGAAACGACCTCGGCTACATTCGCATTCACGGAGTTCCAGTTAAACATATACGCCCCTCCTGCATTTGATTGAGTAGAACTCTCGTTCGGCACACCGATGATGACGCCGCTTGAAGTAAGCCCGACACTATTTCCAAACCAGCCTGCATTCGCGCTCGAGCCGCCGATAAAGACTAATGAATCCGTTATTGTGGGATTTGATGCTCCTCCGGTAGGCTCTGCCCAGTTATACAATGTTGCAATCGTTTGGCTATCGTAATTTCCGCCTCCGACAAGCAGCTTATCGGAGATAAGGGAAATCGAGCGACCGAACTTGTTTCCCATGTCCGTGTATCCTGCTACTGTGGCGTCGTTGGTATAATCGCTTCCTGTATATTTATAGAAAAAAACTTTTCCAGGCTCCCATTCTGCCGGCGCGCCAACTACCACACGCGTTCCTTTCACTGCAACCGATGACCCGAATCTATCGCCCGGAGCAAAGCCGTAAACCCCATAGAGCATATCTCCCGCTGTAGTTTGCATCATGGAACTCGTATTACCTTTTGTAAATTTTGTTTGGTCTATCTTTATCGGATGGGTTTCATTCCCTTCCGCGGTATTGTTATCCGCTTTCAATGACGAGACTACTTCATTAAAGATGATATAAACAAATCCGCTCGTTTGTCCGATGCCGGGTCCGCCAATAGCGTAAACATGGTATGGTGTCGTTCCCAGGTAATACGCATAGCTATCAACCGATACAGAACTCCCCCAACGGCTGGAACCATTTGCAGCATAATAGGTCCGTAGATAAAGATTACCGTTCGATACATCTATATAGTATAACCCGACTCCTCCACCTTCTGTTGTATAATAATTGTCATACGGAACTCCAACTGCGAGAATATCCCCATCAAGAGATACCGAATACCCAAACTTGATGCCGGTCCTATTATAAGGGAAATAGTTAACTTCATCCCAAATGTTATTAGAAGTATTTTGTTTATAGATAAAAATGGCGTCAGCATCCGGCGCGCCGACAACTGCAATGTTCCCGCTAATGGTAACAGCCTGACCATACGTAGGCACCGTTGTATGCGACGTAACGGTTTGAAGATGTTTCCATACTCCTCCGATATTTTGAAAGAACGAAACCATTTTAGAGCCGACATGTCCTATTATAGCACGGTCTCCATCTATCGCTACAGAATACCCGAACTGTCCGTTGCTTACTGGTGTCGTAGCGGTAAGTAAATTTGTTATGGTTTCTATCGGACCTATCCCGCCTGTCGCGCTGATTTCCGTTGAAGTTGTTACGCCATCTTCAGCTACCGTTTTCGCAGTGTAGGTTTGTGTCCCGGGATTGGGTGATGTACTATCGGTTATATATAATGACGATGTGCCTTCCGCCAACATAGCGCCATCCCTGAATACCTGCACTTTATGATTCGGCGCTTTCGAGCCGTCAATAACGCTGACAGTTACTTTATTAGAATAATTGTTTGAAACATTGATGGAGGCAGGCGGAAACAGAATCGTCGAGCCGACATCGGAAATTTTTCCCGAAATGTTCAGCTCATAATTACGATATGCGGCTACCTCGTATGCTATCTGCTGACCGAACAGAGGAGATACATCCGTGAACGACGTACTATTCGCTCCTACTGTGGCATAAGGAAGCGTATCTCCATTTCTATAAATAAAATACCCGGATTCAACTTGAGAGCTATCCTCCCAGCTAATGACAATCTTATCTTCATACAAGCCGTCGCTCGCCTGAACATTTCCCGGAGAACGCAATCGCCAGTTCCCGATTCCTGAATCCGCTTCCGAATAACCGAAGGATACACGCTCATCCGAATGGTCGTCTGGATCCCTGTTATATGCGTCAACATAGTAGTGATATTCCACGCCGGATATGTTGCCATACGATGAATCGGTAAAGGACGTTCTGTTCGGTTCCAGCTCAGCTATTTCATAGATGCCGTCAACAAAGCTGCGCCGGATGCGGTAGCCGGTTTCAAATCCTGAATTATCCTGCCATGTCAACACGATTTTGTCTTCAAACGCGTTTTTGGTTACAAGAAGATTGGAAGGTCCACGCAGCGCCCTGCTTCCCGTTGCGTGAATTCTGCGCGATTCATTGCCCCGCGCATCCATCGCGCTGATGGCGTAATCATATTTCTTGTTGGCAACGCCATCAAAATCTTCGTACGTTCTTGTACCGGAGGAACGGGTGGCAATTTGCTTGCCATCGCGGAAAATCTTAAATAATACCACCTTCGTTGACTTGCTGCTCCATGCAAGCACAGTTCTGTTTTCAAAAATGCTGTCGCTCGCAATAAGAGTATCCGGCGCGAGAACAATCGCTCTTGTTCCATTATCGCATACAGGCTGCGATTCACCGCCGTTCGCGCTTACTGCCGTAACGCAGAATGTATATTCCGTGCCCGGCGTTGCGAGCATATCCGTAAAGCTCGTTGTGTTCGCCGCAAGGGTATCGCGTTTTCCGTCGCTCCGTGCAATGATAAACTTATCTTCGAGATTGGAAGTATCCTCCCATGTTACCGTTATCATATCGTCAAATAGCGAATCGCTGGCAACGACATTCGCGGGAGCCGGGAGAATACCGATTCCGCCATTATCGCACACGGATTTCGATTCGTGCGCTCCGTCGCTTGAGAACATGCAATAAGTGTGCGTTACTCCGGGCTGCGCCGTAGTATCTATAAACATAGTATCTCCCGCAGGCACATGCGCTTGCAATACATTTCCATCCCTCATTAGCCAATGGTCAAAAATCGGCTGCGCCGGATTTCGCCATGTTAATTTTACGCGGTCGGGATACGTTCCATCGGTTGCGGAAAAATTAGTCGGTGGAAGAACATACGCTCGTTTGCCTGCCGCATTGACAAAATCGGAATACCTGTCTGTTGAGTCTCTTGCAATAATGGCATAAAAATGTTCGACTCCCGGTGTAGCAGTCGTATCAAAATAACGATTGATGTTGCTTGCGGTCTCTACGAGAATATTTCCGTCCCGGTAAATCATGTATGATATGGCAACATTAGATTTTCGCCCCCAATGCAATTCTACGCCACTTGAAAAGTCATCGTATGATGCTGAGAAGGGTTCGGGAGCGAACACGATGGTTTTTCCAATCGCGCAGCGTTCACCGGAGAGCAATCCTTCAGGAGAAAGAACCTTAACGCAGTAATTGTACTCCACGCCGCGTATGCCTGTCATGTCAATATAGACCGAGTCTTCACTCGAAGCGACGCTCAAGAGCTCGCCATCGCGAAAAATTTCATATAACAGGTTGACATTGGGAACGCGAGACCACTGCACAACAACACGGTCTTCGAATAAGCCATCGGTCGCGGTTATGCGTTCAACAGGAGGCATTGGTGTGCCAAGGTCGGAAGTAACCGAAAGAGGACCATTGTAGAACGTCGCATTTCCTTTTTGTCGGCTATCGAATGTATAAAGAATACCTCCATCATCATAGGCAAAATCAAATTGCCAGTACGAATACATATCCCCTTCGCCCCACGGATCCATATTGGGCCTGAGCATGTCATTGAGGATTTGCTCTTCAGAGCGCACTGAATGCCAAAATTGCACTTCGTCCAACATCCCGGGGAAATAATCTCCGTCATTGTTTTTGGCAAATAACAATAGCTCGCTATTATTTTCTGCAGAGACATCGTGAGATGCCGAAGCCTGCCAAATGCCATTGATAAAGATTGCAGATTCCGTTCCCTCTATCGTGCAGGCAATGTGTGTCCATTGATTGACCGGCAATGTGTAGGGAGCAAACACCCCTTCATTCGGCAATGTGGTGAACCTGATACCGTTGCCTTCCCCTTTGTTCTCGATGTTGAGCGAAAAG
>SCUC01000604.1 GCA_004322375.1 Bacteroidota bacterium | reverse complement strand
GTAAGTCGTTTGACCATCTTGTCCGGGAGCTGCGGACATAGATCCTTCAATTCCTGCGGTTGAGGAACAACCAATGAAAGATGATGCCATCAAAATGATTACAAACCCATAATAGCTTAATCCCATATGCCTCAGGGATACTCTTGTATGGTCAGACATGATATGTATACCTACCCTTTCCGGATGCCTTAAATATTTAAAAAGTTATTGATGTAGTGTAAAGTTCTGATCTTATCCGTATCACTCTTAGTATAGTTTTGTTCTGATTCATTGAAATATCAATATCCGAGGATGCCCCCGATGCCTTATGTGCCAGATGCAAACGGTGTGCTCCTTCCGGAAGACGAATACGCATAATCTGAACATCTCGTGGTAATGTTAACCAGCTTCTCACGTCTGCCCTCTCCGAAACTACATTGTAGATCGAGGAAAATATCTGTCCTAAACTTCCTGCTGAATCGTTCGCCTTCAGTTGAATAGCAGCCTTGGCTGCTGCCCTGAGGATGTGCCTGATGACCATGGCTGGCACTTTTTCCCTTAACGATTTCACAGCCAATGCCTGTGCGTGGCAAATAGATTCCGTTGTACCCAAAGAACCGCTGCTCCGGGATTCAGATAGAGAAAGCGGTTCTACTTCAGACCATTTTGTATGATAAATAGGAAACGCAATAGCTAATATACCGTTTGGAGTAGGAATCGGGATTCGAATTTCCTTTTTTTGTGGAACCAAACCATTCTCAAAGAAGACCACCAACTCTCCGGTTTTTCCATCGCCCGCACCTGCCTCACCTTTAACGGGCATGTTACCAAACCGGGAGGCATAATCTTCATATTCCTGGTCCATTTCAAGATCTTTTGCCAGGCGCATTACGTCGCGTTGCAAGTAAGCATTGTCAGGAAATATTTGAAGGGCTTTTTTATAGTCAATATACGCATCGTTCGGTTGATTCAGCAGTTCATACACTATTCCGGACATATAAAATGTGTAAGCATTTTGGAAAGAGTTCTTGACCTTGCCGGCAACATCATCCATGCTTTGATATGCAGAATTAAGATTGTTATAGGCCTTTTGCGTATCAATTTTTTTGTCCCTTGCTTTTTCTTCCGCCCTGGCAAGTTCCTTTTCATGCATTTTTAATGCTAATTCCTGTTCGCGATTGGCGCGTCTGACCTCAACGCCAGCGCCTTCAATATCTTTTTCTGCAAGATAGTTGAATGCCTGGAATTGATACATGAATACTTTTTCATATCCATCTCCCCTATAAGGAATGGTATTGTCATTTGCTAATAACGAGGTGGTCTGTGCCCCAACATCAGAGGCGCTTATGACTGCCTTTTCCTCCATCTGACGAACAGCTGCTATGGCTGCTTCAAAATCTTTCATGCTTGAATCTGTATCATTCTTTATCTGTGCAATACGACCGCGCTCCATGAGATAGAGAATTTTATCATTGCTTTTCCGATACTTGTTGAGAACTTTAAGCGAATGGTCGAACTGGCGAGTCGTGAGCCCATCAATCAGCAAATTCATTTTAGATGTGTAAGATGTGAAAACGTTTGTAGTGGAACAACCAACGACAGGGAGCATGAAAAAGACTGAAGCGCCGAAAAACAGTTGCCTTAATCGACATGACATAAATCTATTTCTACCGGCCACCTTCCCGGCTCTTTTTAAACATAGGCTGTCTGGAATTATAAACCAGGCTCTCTAATATACTAATATATGGCACAGACAACTCTAAAGTGATTACCATGAAATCGGCTTAGAACTGGAACCTGGAGTCTTTGGTTCAGTCGGAGATCGGAAGAGCGTCGT
>SCUC01000603.1 GCA_004322375.1 Bacteroidota bacterium | reverse complement strand
GTCCGGTTCAAGCCAGCCAAGCGAAGGGGCAACCGAAAAATCGGGGTGGTTTGAGAACGCTGTATTGATGCTCATTGCCTCTATGGCAAGATTCTTTGTCTTCACCGATAAACTCGCATCCTCGCCCACGTTGATATTTCCAAATGTTAATGATGGTGGAGTGAACATCAGGTACTGCGAAGGATCGGAAACCCCAACAAAGACCCTTCCGTTGTGCGTACGAACAGTTGGAGTGCCGCTTCCCGGTTCATTCAATAAAAATTGTGTGAAGCGCAGTAACGTGTTCTGCCCGACCGTCGCTCCCGGGGCAGTCCTAAACCGCAGGATCAACAATTCCCCCTCGCCTGAAACCGGTTCCGTTCCCGCAGCAGCTATCCGGACTGTATCGAGCGTATCCCGGAATGTAATGTTGAATGATTCACAGAGAGTTCCCTCGCCATAAACGTTCATCAATTGAACGATTGAGGAATTATACGTTATGCGGGTTTCAAAGGATATCACCCCTAACCCGGGCGCTCCAAAAAACGTAACGGGGACATCAACCGAATCTCCTATTACCACTATTGAAGTATCCGGCAACTTTGCCCTTATATCTTCGACTGTCACCAACCCTGTAGTTTTTGTGAAGCCGAATGAATCAACGACAGTAACCGTTGTTGTGCCTCGCTCTAGGGCTTTCAACCAGCCGTTCGTCGGATGAATCGAGGCGACTGCTGGATTGCTTGTAGTCCACTGGTAAGGAGGCGTCCCTCCGCTTGTTACGCGAAATAACATGCTGTCTCCGATCGCCAGCGTCGTGCTATTTGGCAAAACGACAAGCGCTGGCGCAGGAAGCGCGGTAAAACGTCCGCCATCAATGTTGGCATTAACATCCTCATTGAAAAGCACGTTGGAAAAATTTATGTCGGTATAGCTCGTTGCCGTGGCTCCTACGCGGAACTTCACATACGCCAAAACTCCGCTCCCTATCAAAGGCTCTGTTCCCGCGAGCGCGACGTCCACTCTGCCTGATGTAACCGTAAATGCAGGAGATGACCATGATTCAGAGAGCGTGCCAGCAGTGATTATATCCATTGCCTGAAGATGTGTTGTATTATAGGTAAGCGCGAACCGCGCTGAAATCAATCCCAGCGGCGTTACATCCGTAATATAGACCGGCATCGCGAACTGGAGCGTTTGCGTAAACGAGGTATCCCGCAGCGAAATAGTAAGGCTTCTTAACAACGGAGAATTGATTCCGAACAACACTGACGAATCTTGTAAGCCCTGAGAATCTGCAACATGTATTTTTAATTGACCGACGCCGATCGCTCGCATTTTTCCGCTTGCATCAATAGTAGCAGCCGATGGATTTGAGCTTGTCCACGTTAACGGCAGAAGGTTATCTCCTGTCACGCTGAATTGCAGCGAGTCCCCGACAATAAGATTTGTCGGAGGGTTTTGAGGAGTAATATGCATGTCGAGAACTCGTATATATCCGTTCGTCCATGAAGCGGTCGGTGACCCTTCATTCAACATCACACTCTGGATTTTAATAGAATCATTGAGCGGAGAAGGATTTGCTACCACCCGGACACGGAGGTACGCGAAGACGCCGCTCCCTGTTACCGCTCCCGTATCGGAAAAAGCGAGCCTTCTGTTGGCAATGTTGTATTGAACTTCAAGAACGTTTTGCAAAACAGCTCCGTTCGTTTGAATACCGTAAATATCTATAACGGAGGAATTATAGCTGAACACCATCTGCCCGGAAATTACCCCATGCCCCGCGTTGAGCGCGTTCACGTTCAGGGGAAGCAGAAGCGTATCGCCCCGTTTGGCTGTCGCGCTGGAAATGCTGAATTGAATTGTTTGCGCCTGAATACTCGCTGCGCTCAACAACACAACTACTAATATCACTGTAAGCTTGGAAACAATTCTATTCTTCATAACTCACCTTTTCGTGCGTAGTACACTATGATTTGGTGATAATTCGTGTATTCGTTGTCCGGCTGTCTCGCCGGAAAGAATCAACATCCCGTCCGATTTCACCTTCACCCAATACCCCTTCATCGGAACAAGAGTATCGCCTGCTTGATACGCTCCATCAAATTCAAAAAAATCTGAAACGATATTTGAATCCGGAATCTGGGCTATCGAAGAAACCGGAACAAGCCCGGATGTCGCCCCGACTAAATTCCATCCTCCGTGAACCGCCGCCGTGTCCTTCTCTCGTATCAATCCTGTAATGCCCATGAATGTAGTTCCTGTGTCGGCAGCAAAACGCATCCAGAAACCCTCTCCGTTTCGCACAGAATCTACTTGCCAATATCCCGCCGGAGTATAGATAAATCCGTATTGATATGAATAAAACAACGCCGCAATTCTGCCATTATCCACCGTAAGCGGCAGCGAGAGCAAATTCCAGCCGTCGCGAATTTCAGACATCATCGTTATTCGTTGAACTGTAGTGAGACTCCGGATTTCCGACCATTCACTTACGCCGCTAACGTTCTCCGAGCGAACACGCCAAAAGTATTCTGTTCCGTAAGCAAGCGAATCAGCCTGTAATGAAGTTGACGCGATGCCCGAATCATCAAGCGCGAGCATTGCAAATTCGAGATATTCCGAAACTTGAAGATGATACGACGAAGCTCTCGCCGCATCAGCCCATTGGAGTATTGGAGTAATCGAGTAATACGCGACATTGTCAGGCGGCGCAACAAGCGTCGGAACTTCCGGAGGAGAACACAAATATACTCCCCCATTTGAAGTAACCGATGCAGGCGTTCCTTCGTTATACTGGAAATGTACAAATTCAAGCGGGCTTTCCAATCCGCATAGCTCGTTCACTGTTTTCATGAACGTAAACAGTAATAACGTTCCGCTTCCGGTTAACGCCGATGTTCCGCTCGCAGCAAACAATACCGTATCGTTTCGGAGGTTGCTTGATACGCTGTAATCGCTACTCATCGTCCCCGACTTCATCACTTGTAACAAGCGGACTTTTGAAGTATCAAAAAGAATCGTTCCTTGATAAGAAAACACGTCAAGCCCGCTAAGATTATCCGTCAGCATGGGAATCTCAAAGGTATCTGTAAACGCGTACAGTGTCTCTGGAAATGAAACCATAACATCAACCAACGAATTTGATGATTGTGGAAAGTTGATTTCCGTAATTGTAATGGAGATAAGAATGAGCTTCCATAACAATAAATTCCATCGCACGTTCTTCACAATTCAAGCTACGCAAATTCACAGGATATTCAATTTACCTGATAAGCGACATCTTCTTTACCATCGAGAAGACCTGTTTCGCGCCATCGTAGGCTTCAATCCGGTAAAAATAAATTCCACTTGCGAGCTGGTGACCCGATGCGCTGGTTCCATTCCACTCGCTAGTATAGTATCCGGCTTCTTGCGTTTCATCAACTACTGTCGCTACTTCCTGACCGAGCATATCATACACTTTCAACGTAACACGGCTATCAACGGGCAGTTGGTACGAAATACTTGTCATCGGGTTGAACGGATTCGGGTAGTTCTGCTTAAGCTCGAATACCGTAGGCAGCCCTTTTACATGATGCACAATCTCCTTAACGGATGAAGTCATGTCAAGCTCGTTGATGCGGAAATTATTGACTGTAAATGTTATTTTCTCTTTCCCCATCCCGGCTTCCTTCAACCGGAATATCATCTTCACAACATCACCCTGTGATACCAACGGATTTGTTCCGGCTATTGCTACATCCACTACTCCGTTTCCCGCCCTGTGATACAGCGTCATCTCCTTCGATGTCTCTACCTTCTGGATGTCAACAGGTTCAACCATGTTCATATCATAGAGCAGCCTAAAATCGGAGGCATAGATTCCCTGGGCATTATTCAGCTTTAAGTAAATATTGACGAGGTTGCCCTCTCCTTTTTCAGTTGTAAAATTGTATGCTGTAACCGAACCCGAAGGAAGAGAAATTTTCCCTGAGCCGGGGAATCCGGTAATGCTTCCTACAACAAACCTGAGGATGAGCGAAGCGTCATACGCGCTGACGGTGCCGTCACCGCTTACATTCGCGGCAGTTTGCTGGCTTGGAGTAAACGTAATAATGCTGACAACGTGCTGTAGCGTCAAGGCTGCATCATAAGCGGTAATCGTGCCGTTCAGGCTTGGGTCGCCAAGTAAAATCCCTGAACGGGAAGTAAGGAACGGTCTGTACTGCACTACACCGGATGGAATGTAAATGCGGTTGCCCGTGCCGGTTAGGTTTTGGTCTGCACCCTGATTCACATACGGACCGCTTGCCGCTCCCCAGTAATTATATTTGGCATCGGTAGTCGCGGCAGTATTATTGTATAAACCGTACTGGGTGTTATCACGAATATTATTGTACCGCAAGAGCGGCGTATTTGCGCCTGCAACCCTCACACCTTCATTGTTGCTGTGGATTTCATTTGCAGTAACGGCTGATTGGGAATTATTGAGATAGATTCCAATATTGCTGCTGTAGGAGATATAGCTCGAATCTACCGGGCATTTGTTATTCAGTATATAAATATTCCCGGTGCCGCCTCTCCCGCCATACCGGACAATGGTATTGAGAATGTGAGAGCTATCGCTGTATCCTGCCGACATGTAAATTTTGTCCCAATCCGAAGGACCCGGAACCGTAGCGCTACTGTCTCCATTCGAATCGCCACCATACGAGTCATCTTTCCAGGAAGTAAAGACATTCTTATATATTTCCGTCCCTTCGGAAAGCAGTCTGCCATTTACATCGAACAGTCCGTTGCCCGTTTCCCGCGTGAATTTTAATATTGTACCAGGAGCGATATACGCCGTATTCCCCGCAGAGACTGTTACATCCCCTCGTATAGCGATAACGTTCGTCGTGAATCCATCGGGGTACGTTCCGCCAATTCGACCGATAATATTTCCTTCGAGAGCAACAATATTATTGTAGGTATTCCCCGCGATGTAATTGCCTGAATACACATTGCCATGAACGTTGCCTGTGAGCGCAAGGTTAAGCTGCCCTGTAACGCCCACAGGAAATTTATTTCCTGTGATAGAATCATTGAGAATGTATGCACGCGAGGTATGAATTCCGACAAGCGTGTTATTTCGGATAGCATTCCCTGAAATTACAATGAGCGAATCAATCAAATCATCTCTATTCACCGCGTAAATTCCATGACCGGAATTATTGCTCACCGTATTAGAAGTCACCATAAGCGGAACGCTGCTTCCGACAATATACACTCCCGACCCCCCGTTGTACAGGATGGCGCTATTG
>SCUC01000602.1 GCA_004322375.1 Bacteroidota bacterium | reverse complement strand
TAAAGTAGTCGGGAATTACCGGCACTGATACCATATTCCATCTGCTCCGCACAGAATCAACAAAGAATGCGCCATACGCGAGCTTCAGATCGGTTTCATTGTCTTCGACCTCACTATCTTCGTAGTGAAATTGTATCGTTGCATTGAACTGACCACCCCCTTCTGTAGTAATCACATACGAACGTTGGATTTCAGGTTTAATATAATCGCTCGGTGAAGTTGCTTTTCTCATACCTGCTCCGGGTTTTCCAAAAACCCATTTTGAAAAATGGCCCACTCCTGTTGTGATAAATGTATTTTCTATAGAGTCGTGCAGTGCATTTACCTTTAACCATTTTAACGTAGTGGTATCGGGTAATTGTGAAGGTAACGCTGTCATTAAAAGGTACTCTGGGTTACCGGTGCCATCAAATTGTACAGATGTATATTCGCTCTCAAACCTGTACTGTTCAAGAGTATTAAGAGCAAGTTTTCGCTTTACTGTTCCTTGAGGCAACAAGCCGTTTTCTCTGATAGCCTCAAAATCCTCGTTCTCTATGAACAAGGTATCGTCATCTCCCAGGGTGAGCGATTCGTACAGGAAAAGCTCGTTGGCTATTTGAATATTCCCATCGGCGGTAGTATTAGGACCTGTGATGGTCAAGTTGTAAAATTGGTTGCCGTTAAAAGCGGATACAGAGCGTGCTTTCATTACGGAACTGTTTGATGGTGGAGTAAAAATAATTTCTGACCCATCTCCTTCGATGACGATATTAGATAAACCCGGATCGAAATTTCCTCCATTAACAAAATCTCCGCCGCAGAAAATGAACAACGATAGATCATCCGGCAGCGTTAACGCTCCGCCATCATCCACTTCCAAATTCCCCTGAATGTGAAGCGGACCCGTTGACGGGTTAAAAATAAGATTCCCGCCGCTTCCAAGCCTGAGTCTTCGGATAAATAGATCAGCCGGAACATCAAAAATTACAGGACTGTTGAGAAAAACATTGGATGTATCCGAGGGAACCTGGCCTCCCTCCCAATTTGCAGGATTATCCCAGGAAGAATCAACAGTGCCAAGAAAAACAAAACCTCGTGCATTCCCGAAATCTTGATCGGGAATTGAGACACCGGCAGTTAAGTCAACAATATATTTCCCGCTGTTCGTAGCGGGATATGTTTGCACCCAGCCCGGTTCCTGAATTTCGGATATTTCATACTTCCCCGGGGTTAGATCCGTGAACGCATAATGACCTGCTGCATCGGTTAACGTTGTTTCCGGTTTTACAAATATTGTACCTTGCGACGAGCTCCGCACGCCTTTCAACACAATTTTCCAGTTCGCAAGAAGAGAGTCGCCAAAATCAAAAGACGAGTTATCATTGACGTCGTGAAATTTCATGCCGGATATAGAACCCGGAAAATAAAATTCAGACGGTTGCCGATCGGTTGATGAGATTCGAACCTCGTCTATCGCTGATGAAAAAATCCCGGAATTCCGTGTTGAAAAGTTCGAAAGTAATCCAACCCGTAATGGTGCGTTTGTCACGTAAACAATTGATGGGAGCAAGCCAACAACATCCGTAGGCTGGAGAACTCCATTATAATAAAATTTTATCTCCTCATTCGTTCTATCCACAACAACAGCAACATGTTGCCAAACATCATCTACGATTGGAGCATCGAACGTCAACGCAGTGCATTTCGTAAAGCCTTCCTCACTCAGTGAGAGGAATAATCTGTAATCACTCGTAATCTTAAAATTAAACGCCTCGCTTGAATCGTTCGGATTTCCATAACTGACAATATACAACTCGACTGAACCGAGAAGATGTGGTTTGACCCATGCTTCAAGCGTGAAGCTGCCATCATTAAAATCAAAGTCCGAGCTTGGCGGAAACTCTAGATATTGGTCAAGAGAATTAAAGCTTCTTGCATTTCCATATTTACCTTCAACCGAAGGCGGTGGCCCAAAAGAGACCGATGATGAAGTTATTCCGTCATTTTGATAATCGCTATAATCCTGGATGAAGGTTCCTTGCTCATTGAGGTGGTACAAGCCCACGGTATAAAAATCCGGGTAATATTCATACAGAGATGCAAGAGTTGTAAACGTGGAAAAGAATTCACTCCCGGTTGTACCGCCTACATTCATTGCATACGCTTTATATCCATACGTTGTGTTGGGAAGAAGATTATCAACAAAGGATGAATACGGAATGAACGTATTACCATTCCCGAGAAATGATGTATCGCTGACCAAATCAAGAGTGTCATCCAAGTCATACTGAAACCATCCGTTCGCGTCTGCGCCTTGCGGATTGCCTTGACCGCTGAGTATTGCCGATGTCATACCAATAGTTGATGCCGGTAATGTAATTACACTCGGCGGATCGGGTAGTGTCTTA
>SCUC01000601.1 GCA_004322375.1 Bacteroidota bacterium | reverse complement strand
TCTTCCGATCTTGCTTGTTGCATTGCAAAGTACGATGCCATTTGCTGCCCATTGAGCGATTCCTTCTGCATTGAGCCTCTGCGCATAGATATCATAATTGCCGTTTCGATTATCCGACCAAGCAATAATTGCGCCACCGGCGCCATCGTCTATCATCACCGGCGTTTTCTGAGTACCGGATGCGTTCGAGACAACGGTATTTGTATATTGATCTACAGACCATTGTGCCATCAACGAGCATGTAAGGCACATGCAATAACATGCGCCAGCTAGTATATAACCTATATATTTCATTAGAATTCTTTCGATTAAAAACAGATAGTGATGTATTACAAAAGAGCTATTTCTTTATCTGCTCGAGCATGAGGTTCAATTCCATTAAATTTTCTTTTACCACGTACCCGCATGCGCCGGCAATTTTTGCTTCTTCGCGGAAGAACGGGTCATCGTATTGTGTCAGAATAATTATCCGTGCGTGTGGATAAACGGCTATTATGTTCTTTGTTGCTGTTATGCCATCAACTTGTTTCATCGCAATATCCATCAATACCCAATCGGGATGATGCTGCTCGTAAGAAGCAAACGCCTCAGCGCCGTCTTCACATTCGTAAATATAGGATGCTTTGTGTTTGAAAAGTCGTTTCACTATTTCACGAATCGGTTTGCTGTCATCAACGATAAGCATAGTCATAATCATCGGGTAGTAAAATACCGAATGAACGAGAGAGGGGAAATAGGGGAACACCCCTATTTATGGTTGGGGAATACCCCTATTTTTTTTGTTATGAATAGGGATTAGTGAATGTCGAACGGTAAATTGTCTATGGTCAATTGACAATCAAGCGTAACCTTCTAAGGTTAAACTTTTCGACGAAGGAAAATTTTATTGAAAATATTCTCTTGTCAAGAGAGAAAAACTTCGGAAGGTTTTTGAGTGAAGATTAGAGAATGGATTTATTCGCTAATGCGAACTTGACAAGACTATGTGTCCCGTGAAGGTTGAGTTTTTGAGAAATTTTTGTCCTGTGGTTTTCCACTGTCTTCGCACTGATGAACATCGCATCCGCAATTTCCGTTGTGGTTTTTCCCTCGGCGATGAACCTGAGGATTTTCCGCTCGGTCGCCGTTAACAACTCTAAAGAAGGCGTGATGTTTCGGAGCGTCGCCTGCTTCGATGAACGGTTCACCAGATAATTCGATACGAGCGGGCTGATGTAATACTTCCCTTCACGAACTATCTTGATGCTTTCAAGGATATCGGCTATAGCGGATTCTTTCAGAACGTACCCGCGCACTCCGGCGTCCATCGCTTCGTTGAAGAAGAACTCATCTTTATACATCGTGAGAATAATGATTGATGTAGGAAGGTCAAGCGCATGCACGGACTTCGCAACGTCGAGTCCGTTCATGCCCGGCATGTCAACATCGAGAAGGGCAATATCGGGATGAAGTTCTTTGATTGTTTCGAGAGCCGTTACGCCGTCTGTTGCTTCTCCAAGCACGTTCAATGAATCATTGGTGGTGATTATGTCGCGAAGTCCTTTGCGGAACAACGGGTGGTCGTCTGCGATAATTATTGTTGTCATTGTTTTTCTGTCTCGTTCGGGATTGTTATTGTAATCGTTGTGCCATTGCCTTCTTGGGTGTGAATGGTAAATGTCCCTCTCAACAGCCGAACGCGCTCCGCAATGCCGGTCAAACCAAAACCGCCATTCGTTTCTGCTGCCGGAGTGGTACTCTGGCGGTCGAATCCTTTCCCGTTATCTTCTATCTTTATTTCGATACGGCGGTCAATTCGTTGAACTGATAATTGCAAACGAGTTGCTTCTGAATGTTTGACGACATTATTGAACGCTTCCTGTACAATGCGGTAAAGATTGATTTCGCTTTCAGGCGAAAGCCGCTTGTCGATATTTTCAATTTCCGTATGACATTCAATCGTTGTTGAACTTTTTACTTTGTAGATGAGATATTCGAGTGTGCGCGTCAATCCAATTCTGTCTAGATGGTACGGGCGCAAGTTGTACGCAATTTCCCTGACCTCATCGAGCGATTGAGTAAGCAACGAAGAAATCTCCGTCAGATGTTCAAGGTTCGATTCACCCCTTACGTTTTTCAACCCAAGAGCGGCGTGGTTTTTCGAGATTATCAGATTTTGCGCCAGACTATCGTGCAGAGCGGCAGCAATGCGCTTCCGTTCATTCTCCTGCGATTCAATAAGTTGACGGGAAAATGCTTCCCGTATTTTTTTCTCCCGTTCTAGCTTGTTCACTCTTCTGAAATAAAGAATAGGACCTATTGAAAGCAGCCCAATCGTCGCAATTGAGCGAAACCACCATGTCGCCCAGTACGGAGGTATGATGGTCACGGCAATAAACAACCCATCGTTATTCCACACATCATCGCTGTTTGAGCCTCTCACACGAAACAGATACTCTCCAGGATGAACATCGGTGTAATTCGCGATATGTCGGGAGCCTGCTTTCACCCAATCGTTATCGAACCCTTCTAACATATATGCATATTTGTTCTTCGATGGATTAGTAAAATCTAACGCCGCAAATTCAAACGAGAAAAAATTTTCGTCGTAGCTGAGCCTGATTTCTTTGAGCTCTGGATATGACGTTGTGAATTTCCGCCGCTCATTCAGCACACGAACATCAGTCAGGACGATCGAAGGAATATGAGGGTTATCCTGTATTTCGTTCGGGAAGAAACTATTGAAGCCGTTCACTCCTCCAAAAAACATCTCTCCTTTTTTATTTTTGAAACATGCCCCCCGATTAAATTCGTTCGCTTGAAGCCCGTCATCAACATCGAAGTTTCTGAACGCGCCCTTTTTTGGGTCGAAGCGGGAGATGCCCCGATTCGTACTTATCCATAAATTACCCTTTTCATCCTCAAGAATTCCGTAAATGACATTGTTGGGCAATCCATCGCGCTCAAAATAATGAGTAAATGTTTCGTTCTCTTTGTTGAAACGATTCAACCCTCCTCCATTCGTTCCAATCCAGAGCGCGCCTGTACGAGCAACGCAAAGCGAAATAATATTGTTGCTGCTGATGCTGGAAGCATTGTGCGGGTCATGACTATAGGCTTTCATCTGTTTTGTAGATAGGTTAAACTGATAGAGCTTTCCAGCAGCAAACCAGATGTTCTTCTCTTGACTGATTTGTATTGCCGCAATACTAGGGAACAATGCGGAATCGAATGGATACGAAGCTTCTTGCATGGTTTGAACATGTAATTGCTTTAATATTCCTGCCTGCCCGAACCAAAGAAATGGCGCATCATACACAAGGGAGAGAACTTCACCTGGCAGTTGTGCTACAATACGCTCTTGCCGCTCGACATATTTTGAGAGCCAGACGCCATCCCCTATCCAGATGGTTCCCGCGTTGTCTTCGCACAGGGCATACGCGGAGCTATTGGATGATTTAAGGTGAAGCCACCGGTTGGCATATCTATCGAATACGGCGATGTTGTTTTCCCATGTTCCGAGCCAAATTTTGCCGAACCTGTCTTCGAGGAGAGCCATCACCATGTTATCTCTCTGGTCGCTAATGTTTTCCCCGTGATGCAAATAATGATGAAACTTTTTTCGCGCTAAATTAACGCGGTCAATACCCTTTCCAAACGTTCCAATCCACAGCACGCCTGATTTATCCAGGCAGAGCGAATAAACTCTGTTGTTGCTTAACGTCCGGATATCGCCCGGCTCGTTTGTAAAAACCCGAAATGAATTCGTTTGAACGTCGCGCTTGTATAAGCCGGCGAATGTTGCAATCCAGAAGTTTCCATCGCTATCCCTGATGATTGAACGAACGCCTTTATCATGAAAAAGTTGAGAGGTTATTTCAGAAATAGCGCTGTAACGATGCAGCGCGGCATCATATTCGTATAACCCGTCGAGTGTTCCGAACCATACCTTGCCGCGTGTTCGTTCACAAATAGCTGTAACTTCGCTGCTTCCTTGAAAAACAAGCGTTGCAGAAGTATCTTCTTCCCGAAAATAATAAAGAGCGTAGCGAGTTCCGAGCCACATTGTTCCTGAAGAATCACAGTAAACAGAACGGACAAAAAAATTCTGATGATAGGTGTCCTTAAAAAGTGCCTGTTCAACATGGTGAAATAATAGTTTCCGTGAAGAAGCAGTTTGTAATGTTGCTGCGCGTAGTACGTTTAACCCATTGTCAGCGCCAATCCATATATTTCCAGCCTTGTCTTCGCAAATGGCTTCAATCCCAATACCCGAGATTGAAGTTGGATTGTTATGCTCAGGCAGTATTCTTTCAAACGTTTCCGTGTGTCGGTTAAACCGATGCAGCCCGTTTTGCGTTCCGACCCAAAGCGTTCCGCGGCGATCTTCAAATAGCGCTGTAATTTGATTATTATTGAGTGAAAGAGAGTCGTAAGGAATATTCTTAAACACGGTAAACGAGTATCCGTCGTACCGATTCAATCCATCATGCGTTCCGAACCAGATGTACCCTTTGCTATCCTGAAGAATGCAATAAATAACCCCTTCGGAAAGACCATCGCTTGTGGTTAGGTGGTCGAACTTAAGCTCTTCAGCCCGCGCAGATGCTAACAAGCCGATAGTCAAGTAGCTCAAAAAAATGAAAGAAGATATTATGCTCTTAATTTGCACGAATAAACATAAGAAAGCTACCATTGAGATGCAAGCCCTCTCATTGAATTATCAATCGCATCTCAAAGATGAACCTCATAATTACCTTCATTTCGTGGAAGTAAAGCTTGTAGGGATAAAAAAAGGTCAGGAATATCTATTTCTTGACCTTGCTAACTTTTTGTTTTTATAGATTCTATCGCAATAACAACATTTTCTTTATCCTTACAAATCTTTCTCCTTCCTCTTTGCTCTCCGCTCGAAGTTGGTAATAATATACCCCGCTTGGCAAACCGCTCGCATCCCACGCCTGCGACTTGAAACCTGAAGCCTGAAACCCATCAACAAGCGTCGCTACTTCTCTCCCCAGCACATCATAAATTTTCAACGTCACCCACGAATCAACCGATAACGAATAACGGATAACCGTTGATGGGTTGAAGGGGTTGGGGTAATTTTGGGAGAGGGAAACCTTATCTGGAAAATGAATTTGAAAGTTATTAACATCGTTGGGTTCTGCAGGTCCGTATGTTAAAATAGTTGCATGGTTCGTTCCTGAGAAATTAAAAATTAGCGAGTGCTGTTCCGTCATATTTATTGTTACAGGAATACTATCGGCTGGTATTTTCATAACTACGGTTTGAAAATATGCTCCAAGATTCTCGTCCCAACGAATTTCGATAGGATATGTCCCACAAAAAACAAAACGGAACGTATCACGCTGGGTGGAATTGTATGATGCACGTAAATCTATTCTCGCTTGATAAACACAGCTTGAAACAAATGAAGCACACATTGAAGGATATAATCCACAACAGACATCCGGAGGATATTCCCATTCTCCCAAAGAATCATCTATGCAAGAAGTCGCCTGAGGATGAAATCCCCAAAATATTGTATCCTGGGCTTGCGTACTATCTTGAAATATGAGTGGAAGTCGAAATTGTACTTGTCCCCGCGCTACGCTTCCCTGCAGAAAGAACACAATACTGATACATCCTACGTACAGATATTGTTGCAACCACATAACAACCTCGCCGTCATTAAAAATTTGTAAGAATTACTCCTACAAATATAGAAAAGACTCCTCCAAAAGTCAATCTAAAATCCAAATTCTAAAATATAAAATTTTTAATATCCTTTGTCGCTCCCCGATTTCGTTACTTTCAAATCCTGAAGCTGCGAGGCTTTCACGCGGATTTCAAACTGGTAGCTCCTGTTCCCGCCAATCGGCACCCAGGAAAAATTCATCAGCCAGCAGTGTAAATCGCGCGAAATGGCAACGCGGGGATAGATAAAATCTTTATTGATAACATCGTACCCGCTGTTGACAGAAAATTTCCATTTCTCTGTGAGATTGAATTCTAATCCTGCGTCAATGCTGGAGGCGCGGCTTCCCGGCGGAATCTTACTTTCGGAATAATGCCATTGCAACCGCAACTGCCACGGGATGCTGAAATCCGGTTCAGGCATTCCGTCGTACATCCGCGTGGGGCGTAGTAGCTGTTGCGTTGCAAGCCGGGTTGTATCGGTTGGCGGGGCTTGCCCTTCGCTTTTTTTCCTTTCACCGGAAAGCGATGTTGAAAGGCTCAAGCTGAAATCTGTCATCCTTGCTAACCGTCCTTCGCTTCCTAACAGGAACGTATTCACGCGTTGGTATCCCCCGCCGGAAGTTTGCACTAGCTGGTAAAAATCAAATGTCGTGCCGCCGCTAATATCCAGGATGCTGCCCAGCCTTGTCGAAAAGTTCATGCGTAACGGGGCAAGGTGTAAGCTATCGGCAGTAAAATCGTACGATGTTCCCATACCAACATTCAGAAGTTGAATTTTCTTCCCCTCTTTTCCTTCTTCTTCGGGAATCGTTTTCATTTCAAACAGGTTGCTGATATTGAGCGAGGCATACATGCGTCGTTCGTTTGTGTTATCGCCATAGACCTGCTTGTCATATGTGAAGGAGAGATTAGGTGAGAACGTATGACGGATCGCAGCCACACCCAGCATGTTCGGCTGTGCAATGCCGAATAACCGTGTGCTGAACGAAAGTCCCGATGAAAGCGTCCCCGCCCGATGTTCATCGGTTGTTGTTGTTACCATGAGCGAGCTATCGGCTGGGTTCGCTCCGGGAGTATCCGTGCTGCTGAAATCTCGCGAATCGGAAAAATTCAATCGTGGAGAAATAGTAAAGTAGCCCAGCTTCGGGGCAATGCTGATGCTTGCTCCCTGTCCGATACGCTGAGCGCTTCCCCGTTGAAAATCATCTACGCTCTGGATGGTGTCAATGCCATTAATATTCGTCTTGATGCCGTCAACAGAGACTTTTTGCTTCGAACGCGAATTGGAACCATCAAGTGAATAATTGAACCCAATCATTTCATACCATCTCAGCTCGGAAGAGCCTTCCGGAATTTTTTTCCGGCGCAGGGGGTAGCTTGTTCCATGATTAAAATGCAATGAGGGAAGCGTTTCAAAGATGCTTTCGTCCCGTAAATTCTGCTGCCGTTGATACCCGATATTGATGCTGTTCGGCGATTCCCAATTCTTGGAAAAGCTTGCGTTGGAAGTAATCAATTGCCTCAGCGTCTGGTCATAATCTATCGTGTTCTGATAGGCGTTATTGCTCGCAAATGATAAATTCGCGTCAAGACGCATCGTCGGGTCAATCTCCTGGTGATGCGTTAGGTCTAACGTGTACGATTCGCTTTCACTGCGTCCCGGGTCTGTTTCTTCACCTAAAATCGTTCTCTCAAAATTCCCCGAAAGCGAGCCAGAAAAATCATACCTCACATTATATTGTACTAAAGAATTTACCGCCCAGCCCCCTTTTGTATATAAGTCACTCTGGATTTTCCAATCTATGTAATCGTTCATCGCCCAGTAATATCCGAGATGGCGCAGGAACCTTCCCCTCCCTCCATGCTCTCCATACGCCGGCGCGATAATGCCTGAACGCCTCCCCGACTTATTGGGGAAGACTGCAAACGGCAGCGCGAACACCGGCACATCTGCAATATAAAGATACACAGGCTCGGCAACAACCTGGTCTTTTGTTTTTACTTTCATCCTCGGACTGCCGAAATAATAATGAGGCTCAGGCTTATCGCATGTTGTAAAGCGTCCTTCGGAAACAAAGAGAATGTCCGAGTCAACTTTTTTAATGTCTTCGCCGTGATAGAATCCTTCGTCAAGCTTTGTATCCCCGACGTCTATTTTTCCTTTACGCGTTTGGATATTATACGCCAGCTTGAAGCCGTCATATTGTTCTCCTCCATCCTTCATTTCAGGAGTTCCGCGATAGCCTCCGTGCAGCGTGTCCGTAGAATCAGGCACGCCCTCCGCATTGACGATATTTGTATTCCAATCAATCCCTATTTGCTCTGCCTTCAATTCCATCGCCTGATAGCTGATTGTCGAATTCTTATACAACGACATCGTCCTTGAAGGAAAATGATAAACAATAGAATCTGTGCAGGTGTATGTTACTATCGTATCAACCCCTGTGGATGATTTTACCGTATCGGACTTTGCTTGAAGGGAATCGGTTCTTAATGAATCAACTTTTACGGAATCAGAACGAACTGCTGTTGTATCAAACGGATTTTGCTGGCTCCAGGCTATAGCGACTTGAAGCAGCAGCAACACAAAAACTAATCTAAAATCTAAAATCCGAAATCTAAAATGACAAATATGGGATATGAGATGCAGGATATGCAAAGCCCATCCGCTCATAAAAGTAAGAAGATATTGTCTATAAAGGTATATCAATTTGCTTTTCAGTCCGAAATTTGCAATTTGCAATCCGAAATTACTCTATATAACAAGACTTGCCGCGCCAATAATTCCCGCCGCGTTGCCTAATTCTGCACGTAACACTTGTATGTGCTGGCGGTGTGGTTTAAGTACCCGCGTTTGAATAGTCTGTGTGATTGCATCATACACAAATCGCGGAGAAGCTGAAATACCTCCCCCAATAATCACAATTTCCAAATCCATGATATTAACAATGGAAGTAAGCGCATAGCCAAGAAGCGTTCCCGCTTCAGTGAGAATTTCCTTAGCCGCTGCATCCCCCTGCTCGGCAGCGACTGCGATAACATGCGGTTCAATTCTATCAAGATTGCCCTCAACCAATGTTTCGATTGATGACACAACGCCTGGCAGTTTCAACATCTCCCGCGTTCGCTGCGATAGATACCTCTGCCCGATATACGCTTCAATACATCCCTTGTTCCCGCAATTACACTGCGGACCATTAAAGTCAATCGAAGTATGTCCTATCTCGCCCGCGCCGCCGTTCGGACCATGATAAATTTTTCCGTCGAGGATAATCCCGCCCCCAACGCCGGTTCCCCAAATCACGAAGAGGAAATTGTTCTTTCCCTTGCCTGCGCCGAATTTCGCCTCGGCGAGCGCAGCCGCATTGGCATCATTCTCTACAATAGTTTTTATTCCGGTAAGGTTTGCAATTTTACTTTGCAAATTCACTTCATCCCACTCGGAGATATTTGGCGGAGCTTTTACGATGCCATTATGAACTATCCCGGGCGCGCCAATACCTATTCCTTCAATGGAAGCCTTGCCGAAGCGGTTATACATCTCCTCAACCGTCTTCATTATCTTTTGAACGACCACTTGAGGACCCTGATGTGCTTCCGTTGAGACTTTCGTTTCCAAAAGTATTTTCCCTTCAGATGAAACACACCCTGTTTTCACAGTTGTCGCTCCAAGGTCTATGCCTATGTAATATCTACTCACTTCTATTGCTCTCTTTTTCAATGCTGTTTGTTTTTTGTTCTTCGTACTTTGTTCTTTGTAGCAGCAACACAGTATTCACATCGGTATGCTGATACACTGCTTAACGTTTACAAGTTCGCAATTTGATAACAACTCACCTTCTTCATTCTCTTGGGCTACATAATCTCCCTAAATCCAAAATTCCATTCTTTGTGCTAGTATACTTAGTAAACACAAAATAAAAGGAAGCAAGCATTAAAAAATAAAGCGAAATTAAAATTTCCTACTATCTTTAGTATTGGTCTTTTTTGTTTTTGTGACATGAACGAGATGTAGCCTTTCCTCTTCAAAACACTATTAAAGATGAGAAACTTTCTATTCGGTGGTTCAGCCTCCTTTGTAAATCTACCTTGAATTGTTTTTTTGTTAGTTAGAATCATTGTATTTATGAAATCCTGCAAATCCAACAGTAGGTTTATAGAAAAAACAATATTGGGTAAAATGTGGTTCATTAAAAATATCGTAATAATTTATCACTCCGTAAGCCATGATGTAATATGTTTTATTTTCTATAATAAGATTATAGAAATTAGAATCAATAGCTGAATCGCCACTCATTTTTGAACCTATAATAACTTCATTGCCAATAGTCAAGTGACTCCTTTGTTGGATTGGTTGTATCTTGGGAAACCAATTAGAATCTTGCATAGATATTACTTTGAGGTGCGATGTAATATTACATTTATAGGCCGGTGTTTTACCAACATTTTCAAACTTCATTTCTACAGTAATTTTTTTTCCAATTTCAAATGTTTCCATAATTGCCTCTGTACTGACTATATAGGCGCGATTCTCTAATTTAAATCCTTGAATGTTAATAGAATCTCTTATTACCTGAGCAACTGTATTCAAAGAGTCTTTTCTATTTTGAAGAATCATAGATTCATTAGCCAAGTGAAATGTATTAGCTGCAGAATCTGCTTGAGAAGCCGCATAAATAACAATCCAAACATTAGCTATGGCAAGTAAAAAAGTTACTCCCAACAAAAACCATTCTACAGGATTAGCTTTTCTATAAAACTGAATCCACTTAATTTTTTTGGGAGGTTTATATGGTTTGTTATAATCAGTAGAAATATGTCGTTTATTATTGTAATCGGATAGCTCTCTATCATTACCTTTAGTTTCATTCATAAACGGTAAGATATTATTAAGAAATAGTTAAAAACGTCACTGTATTGATAGCTAGGATTACTTTTGTTAGCACAGCATCCAAGATTTTTCTCTTGTAATTACTATGAATTATCATAGCAAAAATCTATTTCTTATTATGCGTACCATCAAAGTGTAAACTGTAATGTTTTGCTAGGATATTATTATATATTGTGTGAATGATCAACCATACCTTTTTTTGAATATTTATTAGCGAACTTACTTTGGGGATACAATAATGCTACAACTAACCACCAAGGCTTATAAGTTGGAGTGAGAAATCTTCAAAACTAATCTCACCCTTCACATTAAATTGTTTACAGCACTTGGATTTCTTATATGGTTGTTCTTGTTAATGTGATAACTCTTTCGGAATTTCTACAATGTAAGCAAACGGGTTTATCTTTACAACGTATCTGCATTAGAAAATCAAGGTAAGATTTCTCCATAAGAGAGCGGCTAATAAAGTTAATAGACTCTAAACCATTAAAAATAACATCTAAGATATATGCATACCCATACTTAACAAGGGAAGGTTCGTCTTGTATATAATCACTAACTGTTCCTTTTCTCCATCCCAGTTTACTATAGTACTTGCCCTTTATATCTTGTATCTTACTTCAAAGATTCTTGGCTACATCGTTCCAAAGCAAATCCCACATCTCATATCCCATATCTCCCCTCACCGCTTCTTTCCCCACCACTTCTCCAATCGTTCCTTTATCTTTTTCTCCTCCCCTTCCTCTGTCGGTCTATAATATATTGTTTCCTTCAAATCATCAGGCAAATACTGCTGCTCAACAAAATGCCGTTCAAAATCGTGACTGTATTTGTACTCGCTTCCATAGTCGAGGTCTTTCATCAGCTTGGTCGGAGCGTTGCGGAGATGGAGCGGAACATCGCCGGAAGGTTTTGTTTTCACATCTTCCTGCGCGGCAATTATGGCAAGACAGGAGGCGTTGCTTTTGGGAGCAGAGGCAAGATACGTTGCAGTTTGTGAAAGAACCAGCTGGGCTTCCGGCATCCCAATGTAATCAACCGCAGTAAAGCAACTTGTGGCAAGCGTGAGTGCGTACGGCTCCGCGTTACCAATATCTTCAGAAGCGAGAACAATCATCCGGCGGGCGATAAATTTCGGGTCTTCTCCCCCCTCTAACATGCGCGCAAGCCAATATACAGCGGCATCCGGGTCGCTGCCGCGTATACTTTTGATAAACGCAGAAATAATATTGTAATGTTCTTCTCCTCCCTTATCATACTTTGCCGTTTTTTTCTGAAAAACCTTTTCAAGAATCTCCTTCGTCACAACCCGTTTATTGGTTCCCTCCGGCTTAGTAATGCGCAAAGCAGTTTCTAACGAGTTGAGCATTACCCTCGCGTCTCCGCCCGCATAAAGCATCAGGAGTTGCCGTTCTTTTTCACTAATGACAACCTCCATTGTTTTCAGCGACGAATCGTTTTCTATCGCATGATTAAGAATGGAATGTAAGTCCCTGCTTCCCAGCGGTTCCATAACATACACCCGGCACCGGGAAAGCAATGGGGAAATCACCTCGAACGACGGATTCTCCGTTGTCGCGCCGATAAGCGTTATATCGCCATCCTCCACGCTGTGAAGCAGCGCATCCTGTTGCGCCTTGTTGAAACGATGAATTTCATCAATAAAAAGAATGGTGCGCTTATTCATTTTTTTTCGATTAACGGAAGCGCGCTCCAGTACCTTCCTAACCTCCTGCACGCCGGAAGTAACCGCGCTCATCTGAAAAAATTCTGCTTTCGTCTGC
>SCUC01000600.1 GCA_004322375.1 Bacteroidota bacterium | reverse complement strand
GTTTATCTTCCGGCTTTCCGAAGCCCGTTTCTTCGTGGGCGAGCCTGCCGAGTCGTTCGGCTGCTTCAAATCCCGCGTCTGCCATCGCCTTGCAGATGCGGTCAACGCGTGTTTGGTCATACGCGCGAAATTCGAGCTGAGCTTCCTTGGCTTTCTGCACAAGGTCACGCATTTCCTGAATGGATTGGAGGTCTTTATCGAGTGGCATAGGGGTTTAATTTATCTTTAGAAAGAAACAATACGTGCAATATAATCATGAATAATTTTTGAGAGCAATTGATCGGTTGCTTCACCCCGGGTTTGGGCGATGGATTCTAATTTCTCTATATAATTTGACTCAATATCTAAAGTTAAGGCATTCATGTATGAAAGATATTGTTATTTGTTCATTATTTCTCCCGAAAAGATAACCAAATCTATGGGATTGACAAAATAAAACTAAAAACTGCTATAGAAAGAAATTAAGACCAATATAAGGATAATGTATTCTATAATTCATCTCTGCCTCTTTTTCGACAAGTATGGCAATATCCAATACTAAAGATTTGCTGTATATTCTCATTCCTGGACATAATGCCGATAGTTCAATCGGTCCTTTTGGATTTTGATTTGAAAGCAATGCTTCGGCGATAAATTTTAATCCGGTATGGCGCTGGATAGTTCCCAAATCGTATGCAAAGCCGACTTGAAAAAAGCTCGGCATTGGCAATGTTTCATCAATAGGATCAATCATAGGAGCAAATTGAAAATATAGTTGGTCAATATTACAATGTGCCTGCAAAGCATCAAATTCAATTGATGCTGCAACATTAAACGAAGCTACCAAGGAGTTTGCGCGAAGTATTAGGTTATTCATGATATTGTCAAAAGCGCCGGAATAATAATCTCCGTCAGGAGCATTACCATACGAAGTGGTATAAGGCGCTCTGCGCTTTCCATAATAACTAACATCTGCGCCGAGAGATAAGCCTTGAAATAAACCTGATTGCCGGAGAAGCTGAAATTTCGTTCCATAAGAAAAATAGCTTTCGCTTTCATATCCGGATACGAAATGATGTACAGGTAATACGCCTCCTACGTTAATTTGTAAATAGTCTGTGGGCGAATAGAATGCCTGCAGAAGAAAAACATCAATTGTTGTTAAGGTAACTCGTCCTTCCTCTAAAATCTTTCCAGTCGGCATAATAAACAACCGGTTTTGAAGCGGGTCGGTAACTTGCGTTAATGTAGTTCCTGACGAATCAGGAGATTGAGCGAACGAAAATACTAATCCCAGAAGGAATAATAACAAGCTGACTGCCGATTTTGTAACCATAAAAATACTCTACATTGTTTAACATCATAGAAAAAATGGTATCAATTTAGCCTATGCTAGTACACCTCCGTTCTAAAATTTATATTTGATTGCAAAGTAGGGAATAATCGGCTCTGAGTCAATGAGTTTTAATTCATCTGAAAGAAGGGCAATATCTAATGAGGCGGAGCGCCCATATAACCGGAAACCGGTAGTCATGAAATTAGAAGCGTTCTTTGTGTTGTTGAAAAAGGTTTCAGCTATAAATTTATATCCGATACCTTTTGTGTTCATCAAAAATTCATATTCGATTCCAATCTGGAAATACGTAATCAAAGGTTCAGGAGGAGGGGAATAGTTACTGCGAAGATATTCAAAATCATACCAGCTGTATCTATCATAAGGATACTCAGTCGAGTATAATATATGTGCGGCGTTACCATGAATCTGAAAAGAAGACGCTCCAAAGGATGCTACAACATTGAATGAACCTACGAAAGGATGAGTTCTCAGGTAGTGAATACTAAATAAATCATCAAAATTTCCTTGATAGTCACTAAGGGGACCGTTTGGTGTCATCTTTTGCTCTTTGCTGCCTGTCAGAACAACATCTCCTCCAATAGCTATACCTTGAACAATACTAAAATCTTTTATCAATTGTACTTTCATTCCAAGGGAGTAGAACTTATCGTGTTCTTTATTCTCAACCAAATCAAAAATTGGAAGAACACATGCAACATCAAATTGCAGGAAGTTTATTGGAGTATAAGCGACGTCAAGAAAAAGTACATTGACAGAAGTGATAGATACGTCTCCTTCTCCGGTTATATGCCCTGTCGGCATAAAGAACAATTTGTTGGAAGACGGATCCGTAACATGTGTAGTAATAGCGCCTTCAGACGTATCAGGCTCTAGTGAGAATGAATATAGAGATGGGAGTGTTCCGAAAAGAAGAAGAGTATAGCAGATGACTTTTTTCATTGAGCCTACGTAATGTTAAAAGTTATTGTTGGTTTCTATATAAACACACTATCGCATTTGTTGGTTCCTTAAATAAACCACATCAAATTAATATACGGAAGAGGAAAAAGCCTTAAACCCGAAGCTGAAGAACAATGACCAAAACAGAGTGTAGGACCTATCATAGCCGCAACATCTAAGATAAATGTCCTGCCGTAGGATCTTCCACCAATCATTATAATCGCAGCGTCATATTTTTTTAGGGACGGCTCATACACCCACCATGATTCAGCCATTAGTTTTGCTTGTCGGTTTGAATCCCTATCAAGTTGAATGTCAAAACCTATTTGGAATGAAGGCGGCAAGGTGTTTTCCCAAGTTTTGTTCGGTTGGACAACCATAAATGAGGCAAGATGGAGTTGAGCGTTTTCATTGCCGAATGACCCTGATACAGTAAAAGCAGTGAGTTGGTCTCGTGTTACAACGAATGATTCAGATTGGGGGGAGAACCCGATGTCAGCGCCAACTGATATTCCTCTGATAAATTCTGTTTCTTGCATTAGTTGAAACTTCGAGCCTAATGACCAATATCCAAATGTTAACGAGGTGTTTAATTGTAAGAAATCTGTCGGAGAATATCCTCCTTGAAGTACCAAAAACGAAAACAAACCGATAGAAACGCGATGTGGTGCAGAAATTTTTCCCGTGGACATCCAGAAGAGCCTGTTTCGTGATGCCTCAGTCAGCTCTTCCTGTTTCTCGAGTGAATCTGCCTCCTGACCGTATATAGATTGAGTGCCCAATAGAGGCAAGAATAGTAATGCTATAACGATGAATTTTAAGTGAGGAATCAAACTAATTTTCCCTCCTTCCACAACGCCAATCCCGTTTTCTCATTAAACTCGCGCACCAGTTCATCTCCTTCAAGTTCATCAATTGTCACCTCACATGCCAATACTTTTGTTCCGGGAAGTAAATGTCCGCCAAAAGCCTTTCCTTGAGCATCGCTTAACACAATGTGAGCATGGATAAACGGCTTGCCATCGCGAATGCTGATATTTCCATTGAGGCTTACTATTTCCATCCCGTCGGGAAATTCAAGAGTTGAATATTTCTTTTCAATCTGGTCAAAATATGCTATAACGGCATGTGTTGTAGCCCCGATGCCGGATAATCTTCCGAGCGTAATATTTTCGCGCTGGATGATTTGAGTAAGGCTTTCGTACAGGTCAGCGCCGGTGGGTAGTTGACCGAGGATTGTGCGTTTGATTGAATAAACATTCATTTAGTTTTGCTCTTTAAAATATGTAATACCTAAATCTTTACATATTTTCTTCGCCAAAAGATCATTAATCTCAGTATGACGTGATATTTATTTAGTTTTGGGTTAGTCCACCATGAATGTCGAGCCCCTTCTCTGACGAAAAGACAGCCTTGAGCATTAAGATAGCGAATCAACTCATTTCGCTTCATATGGTAACTAGTGCTACCTCATAGTTACTACCGGCAGCAGTTAAAGCATATTGTTTATTGATTTCCAATGCTTCGCGCAGGGTAATTTGCAAGGTTTCTATTCATTCAGTTCGAGTCGTTTCCTGACAATTAACGCCAGGGATTTCTTCAATCCACCCAATCCACCATTTGTCTTCTTGCTTTATTATTGCTGTATATTGATTATTCATGATTTAATTTTCTTTTTAGTTTAAAAATTCATGAAGCTCTTTGATAAAAATAGATAAAATTAAACACTCAACAGCATGACCATAAACGGTCACGCTATAAAATTCCAAGTCCGATAAATCGGACTTTGCCTAATTAGTCCTGTTTACAGGACTTGAATATTTGTAGCGTTATCATTTATGGTGACGCTACAAACTTAACTCTTGTTGTAATTTGCTTTTATTTTTTGACATTCCAAAATGGTTATACGATTGCTCAGTTACTTCTCTCCCCCGCGGTGTTCTCACTAAAAATCCTTCTTGAATCAAATACGGCTCATACACTTCTTCAATCGTACCGGGTTCTTCACCAACGGCGACCGAAAGTGTATTCAAACCTACGGGACCGCCCTGATATTTTTCGATTAACGTCATGAGGATTCTTTTATCCATGTCGTCCAATCCATGCTCATCCACTTCGAGTTTTTGTAGAGCATAATCAGCAACCTCTTTTGTGATGACGCCATCATAGTGGGCAAGCGAGGGCTCCGCCTGGGCGAAGTCGCGGCATCGTTTCAACAAACGGTTGGCAATGCGAGGCGTGCCGCGGGAACGCCGGGAGATTTCTCCGCATCCCTCCGTCTCAATTTTTACATGAAGGATGTCCGAGGAGCGTTGAATAATCGTCGCTAATTCATGGGAAGGATAATAATCAAGCCGGTTATTGACTCCGAATCGTGAACGAAGCGGGGCGGAAAGCAATCCTGCGCGGGTTGTTGCTCCAACGAGAGTAAAGCGGGGAAGATTTAGCTGAACGCTCCTTGCATTAGGTCCGCTATCAATCACAATATCAATCTTGTAATCTTCCATTGCAGAATAGAGGTATTCCTCAACTAAAGGATTCAGCCGGTGGATTTCATCAATAAATAAAACGTCTCCAAGGCTCAAGTTGGTAAGGATTCCTGCCAAATTGTAGGGTTTATCTAATGCGGGACCTGAAGTTACCTTAATGCCGCCCCCCATTTCGTTTGCGATAATATAGGAGAGCGTGGTTTTTCCAAGCCCCGGAGGACCGGTTAATAATACGTGGTCAAGATTCTCTCCCCGTTTCTTTGCCGCTGTAATAAAAATTTTAAGGTTATCAACTACTTTACCCTGTCCTACAAAATCAGAAAATTGCAAGGGACGCAGCTTCTGGTCAAACTCGGCTTCGTTTTCTAATCGTTCAGGGGTAGTGTGGTCGGATTTTCGTTTCATGGGATGAAATGTAACCACTTTCGGTGTGAATAACAATCACACTATCAGTTTACTGTTTCCGGTTTTCAGTTTACTGTTGTGGTGTATGAGTACCGAATGTCATGCTATTATTCACTCACCAACTCACCACTAACTACTCACCCTACTCTACGAGCCGTAGGCGGGCTGTAAGCCAATTAACCGGTAAACCAATCAGCCGGCTTTTCTAAGGGCAAGCTTAATGATTTCTTCTACCGAGAGAGTTTGGTGTTGAGATTCTTTCAAAACAGCAAGAACAGATTTTTCCGCCGCGCTGTGCTGGTACCCTAACGACATGAGTGCGTTAATCGCTTCGTTTCGGATTGCAAGCTGATTGCCTGAAGGGATTACAGTCGAGCTTGGCGCCGATGTTTTCGAGAGCTTGTCGCGCAGCTCGATGACGATTCGCTCTGCTGTTTTTTTGCCAACACCCGAAATAGAAGTTAATGCGGTGATATTCCCATCAATAATTGCCGCTCGCAATTCTTGTGTTGACATTCCGGAAAGAATGCCCTGCGCCATTTTTGGACCAATGCCGCTTACAGACAAAAGGAAGCGAAAGAATTCCCGCTCATCTTCTGAAGAAAAACCGTACAGCTGCAACAAATCTTCGCGAACATGCAAGTACGTAAGAACAGTAACGGGAGTGTTTACTTCTCCCAGTTTTTCAAACGTCGAAAGGGGAATATTCGCCTGATAGCCAACGCCGTTAACATCAATCACTATTTCAGTTGGGCTTTTTGAGATGAGTGTTCCCTTGAGAATCGCTATCATGCCTGTTTTGCTTTCGGATGGTGTCGGATTTTTTCAGGATGAGAGGAAAGAAATGCTTCCCAGCTTACATAACGCTTGGCAGGTTGCAATGAACGTTGTAGATGACAAATTGCGACGGCAAGCGCATCGGTTGTATCGAACCCCTTAGGCAGCTTCTTAAGTTGCAACTGTGATTGTATCATATACTGCACCTGTTGCTTGGAGGCGTTGCCGTGTCCGACAAGGGCTTTCTTTATTTCCCGCGGCGAATACTCGTGAGTTGGAATATTTTTTTTAACAGCCGCGAGCAGGATGACGCCACGCGCTTGGCCCAGCTTTAGAGCTGATTGCGCGTTTTTTCCGTAAAAGGCAGTTTCTATAGCGAGCATATCAGGATTGAATTGATCCATGACGAGTGAAAGGGTTTCAAAGATTTTTTTTAGCCGTACCGGCATGGGGTCAGTGCTTTCATTTTTCACTGCATCGCAGGAAAGAACCGATAGTGTTCCTTTGGTTAATTCAATGATTCCATATCCGGTTGTCAACGTACCGGGATCAACGCCGAGAATTGTCATTTGGTTTATTGGTTAATGGGTAAGTGGTGAATGGTGAGTGGAAAGTATGTGCTACAGTTCGTTCTCACTTTCAAAATTCTTGGTAACGTGGCGCAATTATTTCTTGAATTCTATATGAGCGTAACATCATTGAATAATTACAAATTAACCAATTAACTACTTACCAACTATCTACTCACCACGTTTTACTCTCCAACCGCTGCCATAACTTTTTCATCTATATCGAAGTTCGAATAGACATGCTGTACGTCATCATAATCTTCAATTGCTTCCATGAGCTTGAGAACCTGCTCGGCTTCTTTTCCTTCGACTTTGACGGAATTTTCAGGAACAAGCTGAATTTCCGCTTCATCAATCTTAATATTTTTCGATTCAAGAAGCTGACGCACCTGCTCGAAGTTGGTGGGCGATGTGTCTATCTCGTAAGAGTCTTCATCCGATTTCATGTCCTCAGCGCCTGCCTCGAGAATGATAGCAAACAAATCATCTTCATTGTACGCCGTTCGGGGAACGCGGATAATTCCTTTTCGATGAAACATCCAGGCAACCGAGTTCATCGCGCCAAGCTTACCATGATTACGTTCCAGGATATGTTTTAGTTCCGAAACAGTCCTGTTTTTATTATCTGTGACACATTCTACAATGAGAGCAACTCCTCCGGGTCCGTATCCTTCGTAGGTGCATTCTTCGTATGATTGTCCGGGAAGCTCTCCTGTTCCACGCTGTATAGCCCGTTTAATATTTTCAGCAGGCATGTTCATCGCCTGGGCTTTTTCAATGGCAAGGCGAAGACGCGGGTTTCCTGTAGGGTTGCCGCCCCCATCGCGGGAAGCGATTGTAATTTCCTTGATAAAGCGGGTAAATATTCTTCCTCGTTTGGCGTCGTTGGCGCCTTTCTTTCGTTTTATCTTAGCCCATTTATTGTGACCCGACATGCTTGCTATACCTCGTGTTGAATTTTCAAGTCTTTTATTTTTAGTTGGGGAAACGTTTCAACAGTTAATGAATCTTGCCCGGGAACGGTTTTCTCATACTCGTCAACCGCATAGACAATGTCAATCCCTTTTCCATTGGCCCTGATGTGTTCGAGCCTGTACCCAAGTCCGAAACCGATTGTATCGAAGACTTGCCTATCCTGACGAACACGAAAGCGAAGATGCTCTTCTCCCACTAAGCGGGGGTCGCCTACGGGAAGGACATTTTTCGACAAGAAAATGGGTCTCATGTTGCCGGGACCGAACGGAGCAAATTCCTTTAAGATTTTCAAGAATCGGGGCGAAATGTCGCTTAGAGTTATCTCGGCGTCTATTCTGATTTCCGGTGTCCGAATGTCCTCCGGAAGAAGTTCATTAACGACTTTTGTAAACGCTTCCCTGAATTCATCCACCCGATCAAGCTCTACAGCTAATCCTGCTGCATATTTATGTCCACCGAACTGAATGAGCTTATGTTCAACTTTCTTGAGGGCGCGATAAATATCGAAGCCGACGATGCTCCGTGCTGAACCTCTTGCCACTCCGTCAACTGTGGTAAGCATAATTGTCGGGCGATAATATTTTTCCACAAGTCGTGAAGCGACAATGCCGATGACTCCGGGATGCCACTGCGAGTCGTGCAGAACTAAAACCGGAGTGCGTTCAATATCGTGTGTTGTTTCGACTAATTTTTGAGCGAGGGCAAAGGTCTCTTCATCTAATTTACGTCGCTGGCGATTTTCTTCTTCCAGAACGCGGGCAAGGGAGATCGCTTCGACGGGATTTGTGCATGTCAGGAGATGGACGGCCCGGGTTGCGTCACCCATGCGTCCGACAGCATTGATTCGAGGAGCGAGGACAAATACGATTTGCCCAGTGTTGATTTTCCCGAGCTGTGTTCCGGAACTCTCAATGAGCGCTCGAATTCCTACGCGCGGGTTTTCATTCAATAAGGTCAAACCGATTTTTGTTATGATGCGGTTTTCGCCGATAAGCGGAACAATATCCGCGGCTGTTGCGAGTGTTACAAAATCGAGGTACTGGAAGGCTTGTTCTTCGTGCCCCCGTTGCTTGCATATCGCCTGAATCAACTTGAACGCCACCCCGCATCCACAAAGATATTTGAATGGATACGAACAGGAGGGTTTCAAGGGATCAAGAACAGCGACGGCATTAGGAATTTGCTCAATTGGTTCATGGTGGTCACAGATAATAATATCTATCCCGAGGGTTTTGGCATATTCAACCTGTTGAAGCGCAGTAATCCCGCAATCAACGGATATCAATAATGTCACGCCAAGTTTATGGGCTTTATCTATTCCGAGC
This sequence comes from Bacteroidota bacterium, assembly GCA_004322375.1. GTDB lineage: Bacteria > Bacteroidota > Ignavibacteria > UBA10030 > SZUA-254 > FW602-bin19. The sequence continues at coordinate 2,343 of SCUC01000600.1, read as the reverse complement.
TTGGAAATGCCGTATCCTTCAAGGATGCGGTTAGGGATATGGTAGCTTGTTTCTAATCCTATCTCACGGAGAAAAAGCGTCAGCATGGACGCGGCGTTTGTTCCATCAACATCATAATCTCCGAAAATCAATATCTGCTCATTGCTTTCCACCGCTTTCGATACTCGTCGTACAGCGGCTTCCATGCCGTCCATGAGAAACGGGTCAAGAAGGTCTTCCAGCCTTGGGCGGAAGAATTCTCTTGCCTGCGAATATGTGACGATACCGCGATTGGCGAGCGCTTTCGCGAGGGCTTCCGGGATATTAATTTCTTTTGTAATTTGTTCGATGGGAGCCGCTTCAACAGCAGATTGAATCCACCGGTATTCTCTTTTTATCATTCATGATCCTTACCCGTACGGGTATTTAACGCTTTTCTATATCCTGATAATATAACAATTTTTTTATGATGCAAATTTTATGGAACTCAAGCTTGCAAGCGATAAGCCGAATTCTGTTACCCGCTCCGAAAACCGGAACGGGATGCAATCATTTCTCTGGTCCCGTTTTCACAAACGGGCTCAAGCAACCTACCCATCCCGCCTCACAAGCCGCACGGAAGCGACCTGTGCATGTGCAGGCGACACATTCCGGAACTCTTTCGAGTTTCAGCAACGGGACTTATTTGGTCTTGCTCCGAGCAGGGTTTGTCAGGCTGACGCCTTACAGCGTCACCGGTGAGCTCTTACCTCGCCTTTTCACCCTTACCTGAAGAAGTTAGTCGCAGACTGCGCAACCTCAGGCGGTATTTTTTCTGTGACACGTTCCATTGTCCTGCATTTACATGAAGGACACCCTTCTGTTAGGAGGTACTCTGCCTTGTGGAGTTCGGACTTTCCTCCCCGTCACGCTAACAGCGTGACGGGGCGATTGCATGCTTGCAAGCTACAAAGTTCAAGCAGCGTTTCTTAATGTAAGAAATAGTTTTTTGTGTTACACTACAGCAATACTTTTTGAGACAACGTCGTCGGAAACTAAAATTCTGCCGCAATGCTCGCACATATATATTTTGTTATTTTGGCGCAGCTCTAATATTTTTTGAGGAGGAACACGATTGAAGCAGCCGCCGCATGCGCTTCGTTTCACCGGCACGATTGCTGTGCCTCCTTTCGCTTTACGAATTCGTTCGTAGCGTGTCACGTCCTCGGTCTGTATTTTTTTTAATAACTTTGTTCGTTCGGATGTAAGCCGTGACTCTTCCTTCTCATGTTCTTTATTAACTTCCGTAAGCTCAAGTTGTTTTTCCTGAAGCTCGGCTTGCAATTCTGCCAGACTTTTACTTAATGCGGTAATATCTTGAGAGGTTACAGAAATTTGTCCCTCGCACGTTTCCATTGTTGTTTCAGCCTTCCGTATCAGGCTCTCTGTTGTTTCAATTTCCTTGGTGAGCGCATCGTACTGTTTGTTTGATTTGACCTGCATCTGCTGCTCTTTATATTTCTCTATTTTTTCCGTGTACGAAATAAGCTCGACGTCGGTGGTATCGCGCTCCATCGTAAGGCGGGTGATCAGGTCATTCATTTCCTGGAGTTTTTTGGCGCTTTCATCAACGCTCCGTTGTAACGCCGCCACTGCTGCGGGCAGATCGCCTTTGAGCTCTAAGATATCTTGCAGCTGGGAGTCAACATTTTGGAGCGCGTATAAATAAGTGAGTCTTGTTTCCAATGTTTTGTTCCTTTATGAATAGTAGCAAACTGGATTTGACATAGTGGTGGACGCGAACACGGGGATTTGTTCGCCAAGTCCGGTGAGCTGCTTCGTGAAGTAGCTTACTAATTTCGGGATTATCGGAGATTCAGTCTCAAAATGTCCCGCGTCGATCAATGCAATGTTGGATTCAGCATCCTGAAACGTATGATACTTAATATCTGCCGTAACGTAAGCATCGGCTCCGGCAGCTATCGCCGTCCGTATCAACTCGGAACCGCTGCCGCCACACACCGCCACTCGTCTGATTGTCGCGGCGCGTCTGCCCGTAAATCGAAATGCCCCGGTATGTAATCTCTTACGGAGACGCTGGAGAAATTTTTCTAACGATTCCGGCGTCGCTAATGTTCCGATGGTTCCCGCGCCGGCGTTGCCGAGGCGATTCTCAAGCGAATAGAGGTCGTAAGCGACTTCGTCGTAGGGATGCGCTGTTTTCATAGCGTTCAGCACAGGGGAAATTTTCCATTTCTCAACAAGCATCTCAAGCCGCACTTCTTCCACGCGTTCGAGTTGCCCTGCATCACCGATAAACGGGGTGGCTCCGTTCAACCCTCGAAACGTCCCTGTACCGTTCGTACGGAATGAACAGGATTCGTA
>SCUC01000599.1 GCA_004322375.1 Bacteroidota bacterium | reverse complement strand
GACCGACATGCCGTACTTGGTACGGTTTGATGGGGAGAGTATTTCGCAGGTGCGGGTAGGTCGTGGGTTCTGAGCCAGAGGCTCATCTCGCCACTGGCGGAGATCCCCATCGGCTCCACTTTTAGACCATCGGAGTTTCCGATGGTCTTTTTTATTTCACAGTATCAGGATTATTATGGGTGAGAGAGTAGATCAATTTAATGCGTTCCGCTCAAAAATGAATGAGCGTATCTTACAGGAGGATAACCGCGCCATTAAACGCTTTTTTAGCGTTGATACGTTGACGTATGATGCCGGGAAGCTCGATGTGAAAACCAAGGAAATGCTTGGCTTAGTCGCTTCGATGGTGCTGCGGTGCGACGATTGCATCTCGTATCATATTCTTCGCTGTAAAGAAGAAGGAGTAAGCAACGACGAATTGTTTGAGGTGTTCTCTGTTGCCCTGGTTGTTGGCGGGTCTATCGTCATTCCGCATCTACGGAGAGCGGTCGCTTTCCTCGATGATATGGAACAATCATAACTCTTACCGTAATCTTTTTGATGAAAACGGAAACAATCACCATGATTCATCCGTATCCTAGGTAAGAGTTCACAATGAACAAACTACTCCGGCTGCCTGCATCAATGCAAGATCGGTTGCTTGTCAACCTTTTCCAGCATACTACCGATTCCTGTGTTGTCACCGATTCTGAAAGAGTTATAGTGTCAGCTAACCCTGAGATGCTATTCAGGACCGGCTATGCGATAGAAGAACTACGAGGTAAAAAAGATTCCGTGCTATTCCCGAAAGAGCGAAGGGCTTCTTACACATCCCACGTGTTTAAGCAGCTAGAAAAAGCAGGAACGTGGAGCGGAGCTTTGACACTGGTATCCAAAAGCGGCGATGAACTTCGCGTTCACGCCACTGTGAACGCGATAGTTGACGCCAACGAAAAGATAACCGGGACGATGATTCTTGCCCGCTATGGCGCGGAGCAACGGGCTTCAGCTCAATTCGTTCATACATCGGAAGGGCTGTTGCAGCAATTATTCAATACCATGCAAGATGCTGTGCTTCTAATGGATAGGTCCGGCAAAATTCTTTTATCCAACGAATCGTTTTGCCGCATGTTCGGCTGGGCGGGAAAAGAATGTTTAGACTACCAGACGGGCGTTATCTGGCTTGAAAAAGCCGAGCAAAAACGACTACATCATGCCCTGGCAATCGCAGAGACCGAAGGCTCTCTGCTGAATGTTCATCTTACAGGTAAAAGAAAAGATCAATCACGGATTATCCTTAGCTGCACATTTTCAAGATTTGTTCATGAAGCATCCCGCCAGCAAGGCATTATCGTAACTCTTCGCGACGTCACGAATGTTCATTATTCGGACGAGTTGAGCAAAACCCATGAACGCCTGGAATTGGTCGTAGCGGAAGCGCACCGGAAGACCGGTATGCTTGATGTGCTGAATGAGATCCACCGGTTAGCGTTGAAGAGAGCTTCCATAGAACGGATTTTTCAAACCAGCGTTGATGGCATTAAAAAAATCCTTGAATATGACCTGGCTGGTATTTATATGTATGATTCTGACAAGAAAAAAATTTTTCCTCATAAGCTATCGAAACAAACTCGTTTTTCAAAACGGCTTGCGCGATTCCCCCTTACCCTGGGTGAAGGAATAATCGGGGCGGCGGTTGCAGCCGGGGAAATGGTTCTTGTGAATAACGCACAAAACGACCCGCGTTCAAAATATCCCCCCGGTATGAAACCCGAATTAGAACATTTTATTGCCGCGCCTATGATAACCGGTAAAACACTCTATGGAGTCCTGGTTGTAGCCCGAAATAGAAACCCGGAATTTATCGAGGAAGAAGCGCATTTGATAAAATCATTTGCAAATGCTACAACCCTTGCACTTGAATATGCGCGGCTTCTTTCTGCCGGACATACGTCTAAGCAGGCACGCGGTGTAACCAAATAACATGATTTTTTATTCATTGAAATTTCTATGGATGAGTTTGAATTTTTTAGCCTTAACCTTGTACTTGTCGGTGGTTTAGGATTAGCAGTATTCTTTTATCTTGTGTTTCTCATCAGGAAGAGAAGAAAAAAAGATTTTCTTCACGGGAAGAAATAGCTGTTGTGATTTTGCGCCATACCGATGTACTCCATTGCGCTCACTCCTGAGTAAGTCGCCAGTTGCAGCAACCAACAAAATCAAAGCGCGTCCACCTCACTGCAAGGGCGTCCCGTTTTTTGCGGGAGAGCGGTACGAGTTTTTAGAACCACCCTACATTTAGTTTATTCATTGTAACCATGATTGTAATGAAATTTGGCGGTACATCCACGCAGGATGCACAAGCCCAATCGAATGTTGCCGGAATTGTCCTGGCAAATTTGTCAAAGACACCGGTTGTAGTCATTTCCGCTATCGCACAAGCCACCAATGTTTTGGAACGGGCAGGTAAGCTTGCAGAACAGGGAAACGTTGAAGAAGCAAATCAAACGCTTGACCAGCTTGCCGAACGGCACTATCGAATCCTCGATACGAATATTAGCCATAAGGAACGACGTGCTTCCGTACGCGTAATCATCGAGCAGTCATTGAATGAATTGAAGGAGCTTGTGCGCGGGGTCGCCATTCTGAGAGAGCTAACCCCGCGCACTCTCGATGCATTGTATTGTTACGGCGAGCTGCTTTCATCCCGTCTCATCGCGGCAACGTGTCAGGAACGCGGAATAGACGCCGTATGGCTGGATACTAAAGATTTTATGATAACCGAGGCGATTCATAACCGTGCGCTGCCGATTATGGAAATCGTACAAGAGAAACTAACTGCTCTCGCGCTTCCTCTCATTCAGCAGGGAAAAGTTATCGTGACCCAGGGATTTATCGGCGTTACACAACATGGCAACCGAACAACGATGGGCAGAGAAAGCTCGGATTATTCTGCCACAATCATCGGCGCGGCGTTGCAAGTGGAGAATATTCAAATCTGGACTGATGTAGATGGCATTTTAACCTCAGATCCGCGCGTTGTTGCTTCTCCGAAAAAGGTGAAGACGATGCTTCCTGCAGAAGCATTCGAGCTTTCCTATTTCGGAGCAAAAGTCCTTCACCCCAACACCATGCTTCCTGCGTTAGAAAAAAGTATCCCGGTGTATATTTATAATTCCCGTCGCCCGCATCTTTCCGGTACCCGCGTCGCGTCGGATGCCTTCTCAAAACCTATGGTAAAGTCAGTTGCTTATAAACGGGGAGTAGTTGTGGTTACAATTTCCCCGCGAAGGAGACTTGGACAATACATCTTTTGGGAGCATGTCTATCATGTTCTCACAAAACATTCCGTTGAAGCAACCGTAACAGTATCGTCAGAATTTAACGTAGCGATTTGCTTCGAGGCTAAGAATACATTGGATGCCGTCATTCATGACCTTGCGACAGTTGGAAATGTAACCACACTGGAAGGAAAGGGTATCATTTGTCTCGTCGGGTATGGAATCCGTACTCAGCCGGAGTGTCTTTCAAGAACGTTCAATGCCCTTTCAGGAATGCAAATTTCATTGCTCTCGTTTGGCGCCTCGGAATCGAGCATCACGATTGTTATGGATGACGCCGATATTTTCGAAGCGGTAAAGAAACTTCATCATGAGTTTTTTGAGAAAGGACATGATGATGAGGTGTTTGAAATACTCGAGCATTTTCAGGCTCCTCAATAATATTATTATTCAGATTATGAGGCGGTTCATCAGAAGTTACTAACTATGTCTTTCTCTCTCAAACGGAAAATAGCACGCATAGTATTGGCTCTTGAAAACATGCTCGGCATTCCAGAGCAGCCGGAGAAACGAGCTGAGCCGCTCGATATGCTTATCGCTACCATCCTATCCCAGAACACAAATGACAGAAACAGCTACCGTGCATATCAAACGCTTCGCAACAAGTACCCAACATGGGAAGCAGTTCTTCATGCGCGAACCGCTTCGATCGGCTCAGCAATAAAAACCGGGGGCATGGCAACCCAGAAAAGCAGTAGAATAAAAAAAATTCTTCAAGAGTTGATACACCGATACGGTACGCTCGACCTGTCGTTTCTGAATAAGGAAACCAATGAAAAGATTTTTGAACTACTTACTTCACTGGATGGCGTGGGAACAAAAACCGCTTCCTGTGTATTATTATTTTCATTACGGCGGGAGGTCTTCCCGGTTGATACGCACATTTTTCGAATCTGCAACCGTCTCGGGATTACCAATAACAGCAAGACTCCAGATACAACATTTATTGCAGTGCAAGGCAGCATCCCGGCAGGGAAATCCTATTCATTCCATACAAACTTGATTCGGTTCGGGAGGAAAATATGCAAAGCGAATAATCCGCTCTGCAGCATTTGTTCGTTATATGATTTGTGCGAATTTTCTGAAAAAGAAAAATTTCGTCGTAAACAGCCGGCGCCGGGAAAGAGAGCTGATTATAATTTTATGATTTTAGATAACGTCATTTCTCATCCCCCCTCACATCAGCCCCTCTCTCAAGCGGAGAGGAAGTAACTTTAGGGTGGTTCCAAAAACCCAATCCTACTGTCATTCCCGCAGGATTCAAGCGGGAATCTACTTCAAATAGTTCAAGATTCCTCTACGAGCTGTAAGCCAATAAAAAAATTTGGGAATGACAAACGTGGCAGTTTTTGGAACCACCCTTTATCCTTCTTGATTAAGCCTATCGGACGTTTGCTAAGACACTTTGCGCGGCTTTCACACCGGCTCCGGATTCAAATTTTAACCCGCATTCGGCAAACGTCAGTTCGAGACCGGAAATAATAGAAAGCGCATCGAAATCATCATAGTATCCCAGGTGAGAAATGCGGAATATCTTTCCCTTCATCTCACCCTGCCCCCCTGCAAGGGTAAACCCATACTTTCCTTTCACGATTTTTGTAAATTGCTTGTCGTCTATTCCGGTCGGGAGATTGACTGCCGTGAGAGCATTCGAGGGTGATTTCGCGAACAAGGTCAATCCGATTGCTTTGCATCCTTCACGCACTGCATCAG